>NZ_LKBR01000003.1:0-199710 GCF_002723595.1 Pseudomonas sp. ICMP 460 | reverse complement strand
GAGTGAAGTGCGAGTTCGCCGGGTCTTGGCAGTTGTGCATGTAGTCCTTGATGTCGACGATGATCGCGTCTTCAAGTTTGGTGGTGAAGTAGTGTTCCTGAGTGCCGGCAGCCGAGGTGCGGTACCACTGGATAGTGATTTCGGTCAGGCGCTCGCCGGAAGTCAGGGCCGCCAGCAGCAGAGGCGAGGACTTGTCGAATACCTTGGTGATTTTGACCGGTTTGTGTACGCGCTGGCCGGTAGGTTGGCCGGACTGCGGGTCACGCGGGATGATCACTTCGTGGCTGAAGCCCTGAACCATGACCTGGTCTTCGTGACCTTCCTGGTAGGTGTTGCCAACCGAATCGGCGGTGAAAGCACCGGCGGTGATCAGGCCTTGTTTGGTGCCCGTGATGGACATATACGCTGGCGTAGCCATGGAGATGCTCCTTGCTGGATAAATAAGAATGCCCGGGAGGCGAAATCGCCCGGTGGGTAACCAGGCAGCAATCAAGCATCGTGCCACGTTAATTATTTCGTTGGTAAATCAATGCTGCAGCGACTTTTTAGCCGCGTAGATTAATAAATTTTGCAAGCAAACCGTTTGGAGTTGAGCAACTTTTTGCGCAGTGGTGCGCAACTTCTTGCGCACTCGGCTGTACGTCAATACTAATAAGGTCTGCACAGATCTATCCACAGGCTTTTCCACAGCGAACTGCGCAACTATTTGCCTAAAATGCAGATTAAAAATTTGTGGGGGGCTTCACAAAGATTTAAGCACTGTGGGAAATTTCACGCGTCCTTCTCGGACGCGTCTGATTTTCAAACCTCGGGTTAGCAAGTGTAGAATCTACTCCCATCAAGCCAGCGTCCTACCCGGACTATGGCGAATCACTTACATGTAATAACGGCGAATGCCCTATTGAGATATATCCGAAATTGCTTGCTAGAACGGCTCTATCTCAAGGGTTCTGGCTGATTTTCACTAATGCGTACTAACTATTGTACGTATGTTGAATTTTCTGAGGTGTTTTCGGTAGAATCTCGCCGCTTACAAAGAGATTCTCTTAAGGATGCTTCGGTGCTGCTTGCAAAGGGCCATCGTCCTACGTAGGCTTTGGTCCCTTGAAAGAACCTGGTCTAAATGGATTGAAGCATCATGTTTCCTTTCTGTCGTTCGGCATTTTCATCATTTGCCGTTTGACGAATTCTCAAATTAAAGGTCATGGATGTCCTATTCCAGTAAGCTCTCCGCTCATTATCTAGAACTCGCAAAAGTCTCGGTTTCTCAGGAGAATTTTGCGGGCGAAGACGTGCGTTTTTCGAGCGAGTATGAAGCGCTGGAAAGTGAATTGGCCAAAGCCCAATCGATGCACGAAAGTGGCCAGATCGATTGGCTTAAAGTTCGCGAAAACAGTGAAAGTCTGTTGCGCAGCCAATCCAAGGATTTGCGCGTAGGTGCCTGGCTTACCTGGGCGCTTTACCAGCGCGAGTCGTTTCAGGGGCTGCTGGCGGGTCTCGGTTTTTTGCACTATCTGTGCGAGCACCATTGGGCTGATGTTCACCCCCGTAAAGCCCGAACCCGCAGTGCCGCGATCAGTTGGATTGTGCCGCGCCTCGAGCAAGTGCTTAACGAAAATATAGCGATTAAAGATCAACTGCCGCTGTTTCGCCGCCTGGTTGAACACCTCGAAGGGTTGGATGCGGCGTGCACCCAGCATTTGGGTGACGATGCGCCGCTGTTGCTGCCGTTGTCCCGTCGACTGAAAAGCATGGTGCAGCGCGCGGCCGACAACCAGCCGGAACCCGGTGTGGTTGGGGCGGCTGTTGCCCAAGTCAAGCAAGCCGCCACGCAACTGTTTACGGCCGGCGCGCCTATCGACAATGAAAAAGAAGCCCATAAAGCGCTGCGTGCCCAACAGGACAACGCACGGCCTTTGTGTGCCTGGTGGCTCAAGCAAAAAGCCACCGACCTGCGCGCCCTGCGCCTTAATCGCACGCTCTTGTGGCTGCCGATTGACGCAGTGCCTGAGCGCAATGCCGAACACATCACCGCTTTACGCGGTTTGCCGGCAGACAAACTCAAGTCCTATCAGGATCGTTACGATCAGGCGTCGTACGCCGATCTGATTGTTGAAGTCGAGGCGAGCCTGGCCAAGGCGCCATTCTGGTTCGATGGCCAGCGCCTGGTCTGGGAATGCCTGCAAGGCTTGAACGCAGACCTGGCCATGCGCGAAGTGGAAATTCATTTCGCGCTGTTGATTCAACGGTTGCCCGGCATCATCGAATTACGTTTTCACGACGGTGCGCCTTTCGCCGATCCCGCCACACGCGCCTGGATCAGCGCCAATGTAATGCCTCACCTGCAGACCACCAGCGCACCGCGCAAGGTCGAGGTCGCCCACACGCAGCCTGCGTGGGAGCTTGCGCTGGAAGAGGTTTTGCCGATATTGCGCAAGGACGGTCTCAAGGCCGCCGTACAGACACTCAAGCAGGGCCTGCAAAAAGCGCAGGGCGGCCGCGCCCGATTCTTTTGGCAGTTTGCCTTGGCCCGCCTGTGTTTTGTGGCCAAGAAATACGAACTGGCCAAAGCCCAACTTGAAACCCTCGACCAAACATTGCAGGACCTGGGCCTGCACGTTTGGGAGCCAGATCTTGCGCTGGAAGTGCTCCATCTACTGCATAGCTGCTGCGAGTTGTTACCGCAGAACCATGCAGTGCGCGAACGCAAGGAAGAGATTTATCGCAGGCTGTGCCACCTCGATCTTGAAGTGGTACTCGAATAGGCCTCACGGCCACAACCGCAAGGAGAAAAGCCATGGCCAAAGAAGGCTCGGTAGCCCCCAAGGAACGCATTAACGTCACTTTCAAGCCCGCCACCGGTGGTGCTCAGGAAGAAATCGAATTGCCGCTGAAACTGCTGGCTATTGGTGACTACACCCATCGCAAGGACGAGCGCAAAGTCGAAGATCGCAAGCCGATCAGCATCGACAAGACGACCTTCGACGAGGTGCTGGCCAAGCAAGAGCTGCAACTGACGCTGAGCGTGCCGAACCGTTTGCAGGAGGAGGGCAGTACTGAAGAGCTGGGCGTGAAACTGCGCGTCAACTCGATGAAGGACTTCAACCCGGCCAGCTTGGTTGAGCAAGTACCGGAGCTCAAGAAACTGATGGAGCTGCGCGACGCACTGGTGGCCCTCAAAGGCCCGCTGGGTAATGCGCCTGCGTTCCGCAAAGCCATCGAAGGCGTTCTCGCCGACGACGAATCCCGCGGTCGCGTACTGGGTGAGCTGGGCTTGAACGCCGCAGCCCAGGACGCCTGAGTCCCAATCAGCCAAGGAAGCCAACACAATGAGCACTAGCGCAGCACAGCAAAAAAGCGCCCAAACCGGCGAACTCAGTATTCTTGACAGCATCATTGCAGAAACTCGCCTGACGCCGGACGACGAGGCGTACGACATCGCCAAGCGCGGCGTGTCGGCCTTCATCGAAGAACTGCTCAAGCCGCAGAACAACGGTGAACCGGTCAAAAAGGCCATGGTCGACCGCATGATTGCCGAGATCGACGCCAAGCTCAGCCGTCAGATGGACGAGATTCTGCACCACGCTGACTTCCAGTCCCTGGAATCGGCATGGCGTGGTCTGCAGTTGCTGGTTGATCGCACCAATTTCCGCGAAAACATCAAAATCGAAATCCTCAACGTCTCCAAAGAAGACTTGCTGGACGATTTTGAAGACTCGCCGGAAGTGATGCAGGCTGGCCTGTACAAGCATATCTACACCGCTGAATACGGCCAGTTTGGTGGCCAGCCGGTGGGCGCGATTATCGCCAACTACTTCATGTCCCCGAGCTCGCCGGACGTGAAGTTGATGCAGTACGTGTCGAGCGTAGCGTGCATGTCCCACGCGCCGTTCATTGCTGCGGCCGGCCCGAAATTCTTCGGCCTGGAAAGCTTCACCGGTCTGCCGGACCTGAAGGATCTTAAAGATCACTTCGAAGGCCCGCAGTTCTCCAAATGGCAGAGCTTCCGCCAGTCGGAAGACTCGCGCTATGTCGGCCTGACCGTGCCGCGTTTCTTGCTGCGTAACCCGTACGATCCGGAAGAAAACCCGGTTAAATCGTTCGTCTACAAAGAAACCGTCGCCAACAGCCATGAACACTACCTGTGGGGCAACACCGCCTACGCGTTCGGTACCAAGCTGACCGACAGCTTCGCCAAGTTCCGCTGGTGCCCGAACATCATCGGCCCGCAAAGCGGTGGCGCGGTAGAAGACCTGCCGTTGCACCACTTCGAAAGCATGGGCGAGATCGAAACCAAGATCCCGACCGAAGTGCTGGTATCCGACCGTCGCGAGTACGAGCTGGCCGAGGAAGGCTTCATTTCCCTGACCATGCGCAAAGGCTCCGATAACGCTGCCTTCTTCTCCGCCAGTTCGGTGCAGAAGCCCAAGCAGTTCGGCATCAGTGCAGAAGGCAAGGCGGCGGAGCTGAACTACAAGCTCGGCACGCAACTGCCGTACATGATGATCGTCAACCGCCTGGCTCACTACTTGAAAGTGCTGCAGCGCGAGCAACTCGGTTCGTGGAAAGAGCGTACCGACCTCGAGCTGGAACTCAATAAGTGGATCCGCCAGTACGTCGCCGACCAGGAAAACCCAAGCGCCGAAGTGCGTGGCCGGCGTCCACTGCGTGCAGCCCAGATCATCGTCAGCGATGTCGACGGCGAGCCAGGTTGGTACCGCGTCAGCTTGAACGTGCGTCCGCACTTCAAATACATGGGCGCTGACTTCACCTTGTCGCTGGTTGGCAAGTTGGACAAAGAGTAAACGGAGCTTAACTCATGACTGGATACGGCAGCCTTTTCGAACGCCTGGGTGGCGACGCGGACTTACGCGTCGGCTGGAGCCGCGAGGTTTCTGCCATGGCGTCGGTGGCTGCCCATCTGGCCAAGATGCTCAGTACCCGTGCGGGCAGCGTGCAAACGCTGTCCGACTACGGGCTACCCGATCTCAATGACATGCGCCTGAGCCTGCACGACTCTTTGAGTCAAGCGCGCCTGGCTATCCAAAGCTTCATCGAAGCCTACGAGCCGCGCCTGAGCAAGGTGCGTGTCATTTCCCTGCCGCGTGATCACGATCAGCTTCGTTTGTCCTTCACTATCGAAGGCTTGCTCGAAGTTGATGGTTTCAAGCGTCAGGTCAGTTTCGCCGCGCGCCTGGATGGCAGCGGTCAAGTCAAGGTCAACTAAGGAGATTCGCATGTCCGGCAAACCCGCAGCACGAGTATCCGACCCTACTGCTTGCCCGCTCCCCGGCCACGGCACCAACCCGATCGCCGCCGGTTCCGGCGATGTGTTTTTCGACGGCCTCGCGGCCGCCCGCCAAGGCGATGCCTCGGCGTGTGGTGGTGCGATGGTTGGCGGGTTGGCCACCACCGTTTTGATCAATGGCAAACCGGCAGCAACCGTGGACTCGGTTGGCACACATGGCAACAAGGTAACGGCAGGTTCCGGCACGGTGATTATCGGCAATTCGCATTCGCCGGCGGCGTTTGTTGCGCCCTTGCCGGTGGTTATAGCCGGCGTGTTCAACCGAGTGTTTTCTTTCACAACGGCCAACGGAAAGCCACTTGATAGTTTGAACTATCGCATTGTTTCTGACAGTGGAATCGAAAAGGTCGGTAGTACAAAGTCCGGAATGTCCGGAAGCTTTTCCAGCGGGCAGAAAGCTGAACCGGTTTCGATTTTCGTTAGTGCGGAGTAAGAAGCTTGGAAACGATCGTTACTATTGATGGCGTGCCTTACACCTTTGTGACGGAAGAAGGGGCCACCTCGTTAAAGCTCGAAAGCGCTACGACTACCAGCAGCGATAGTGTTCCGCAAGTTCTCACACTTCCCGATGCCTGGCTCATTACGCGTGGAAACGGCGTTCCCTTGTTTGCAGTCAGGCCGACTGCCAGTGATAAGCCTTTTAGAATTTTGACCGCAGAAAGACTCTACTCTGAACAAATCCAATGGTTTGAACCATTGGCGGACTTTTATCGAGAGCGGCTTTGGGTAAACCCCCAATGCGCTGAAGAGGGCGCTGAAGCCTTCGCTGCTTTTAAACACCATACCTGGCAATCAATCATAGATTTCGCCATCGTTGATCGTGAGTCTTTCATGTACTACAAAGGGCTGCCTGGTGACTGGAAGAAGCAACCAGACGGCGGCGCCGGCTACTTGCTTTGCCTTGTCGAAGGCGAGCCGTACTGGACAGATGGGTTGGGCCAGATCCCGTTTGGTGTAGATACATTTCGGATGTACTGGCAGCAAACCGATGATGTCGATACGGCTATCCGCAAAACAGGCAAGACAGGCCTGGAATGGGCGGATGGAACACTGGGTGGAAATGATGAGGAAGGCAGCGAGAATGTATATGACAACTTCATCATCCTCCGCGCCTGTTTGTGGGCGTCGAAGAATTTTCGTCGAGTCGCCGGCACTAAAAGTTTTGGGGGATTAAGGGCGGCTGGCGGTGATGCGCCGAGTGTCAGCACTGTTTATCAGCCGGTATCCAATGATCTGCTGAAGTCCTCCATCACTGCAGAGGCGCTGGCGAGATATAAAGTGTGGAAGCCATGAACCCGAGGTTCTTTTTAGGGTTGGTCGTTTATATAGTGGTGGGCGTCCTGTATTTTTTTGTGCATGACTATGGCGTGGCACTTTACAAGGCGTATTTTGGTGGGTTTACCGCCAGGGGTGTGTCAATAGGCGGCACTGCAGAGTTGATGTTTTATCTGTTCATTTTTGTGAATGGCGTAGTTTTTTTTATGCCTACATTATTCAGCAAGTGTGTTCCGCTCGTGCTTATGGTTGCACTCGTGCTGTTTTATTTTCTGCCCGAACACCCGGTCCGGGCGATGGCCTATAGCGGGTTGATGTTCAGCATGGGGGTGTTGGCGTTAGTCATGCGTTCATGGGTAGAACGTCAGAGTTTTAGAGGACGCTCCTGATCATCATCGATCTATAGAAGGTAGCTTTTTACCGATTCTGCCAGTTATGGGCTACGTGCTGGCGCGGCCTGACAGTCGCGATCTACAGGACCCTTTATTCATGAAATTCAACCGCAGGCAGGTAACCCGTGTCCTTTAACCACTACTACCAAAGCGAACTCACCGCACTTCGCCAGTTAGGTCGCCGATTCGCCGAGCGTAGCCCGGCGTTAGCACCTTTCCTCGGCCAAGCCGGGCGGGATCCGGACGTGGAGCGGTTGCTGGAAGGCTTCGCGTTCCTGACCGGTCGTTTGCGCCAGAAGCTCGATGATGAATTGCCTGAACTCAGCCATTCGCTGATGCAGTTACTGTGGCCCAATTACATGCGGCCGCTGCCGTCATTCAGCATCCTGCAATTCGACCCGTTGAAGCATGCTGGCCCGGCGCTGAAGGTCGAGCGCGACACGCCCATCGAAAGCCAGCCGATTAACGGCGTGAGCTGTCGCTTCCGTACCTGCTACCCCACGGATGTGCAGGCGCTGGATCTCACTGCGTTGAATTACTCGGTAAAGGGCGACGGTTCGCTGTTGAGCCTGCGCCTGGAGATGAGCGCCGACGGCCACCTCGGTGAGCTGGATTTGAGCCGCGTGCGCCTGCATTTTGCCGGTGAGCGTTATATCAGCCAAATGCTCTACCTGAGCCTGCTGCGCAACCTGGCCGGGGTCGAGTTGGTGCCACTGGACGGCGCCGGCAAGCCGATTGATGGCGTGAACGGCCAGCCGATGGCGTTCAAGTTGACCGGCGACCGCGTGCAGCCGGTGGGTTTTGCCGAGGAAGAAGCGCTGATTCCGTATCCGCTGAACACCTTCCGCGGCTACCGCTACCTGCAAGAGTATTTCGCCTTCCAAGACAAGTTCCTGTTTGTTGATGTGAACGGCCTGGAGCTGCTCAATGCGTTGCCCCAAGACACCCTCAAACAGGTGCGCGGTGTGGAGTTGCGCTTCGATATTCGCAAGAGCGGTGTGTTGCGCATGCGCCCGACGCTGGACAATGTGAAGCTGCACTGCACGCCCATCGTCAACTTGTTCAAGCAAGACGCCTCACCGATTCGGCTCGATGGTAAACAGGACGAATACCTACTGTTGCCTTCCGGGCACGGCTTGGAACATTGCGGTGTGTTCTCCGTGGAAACCGTCACCGGCTGGAAGCCCGGTGGTGTCAGTTACGAAGAATACGTGCTGTTTGAGTCGTTCGAGCACGACCCCAGTTTTGACGTGCCCAACAGCCGTCCGCATTACAGCATCCGTCAGCGCTCCTCAATGCTGCATGAGGGCCTCGACACTTACCTGAGTTTTGGCATTCGGCACACCGAAGCGCATGAAACACTGTCGATCGAGCTGATGTGCACCAACCAAAACTTGCCACGCAAGCTCAAGCTGGGCGACATCAACCTGGCGAGCGAACACACGCCCGCGTTTCTCAGCTTTCGCAATATCACCCCGGCGACGTCGAGCTTCGCACCGCCGCTGACCCGCGACTTCCTGTGGAAGCTGATCAGCAATATGTCGCTCAACTACCTGTCACTGGCCGACGTCAACGCACTCAAGGTGATTCTCGAAACCTACGACCTGCCGCGTTACTACGACCAGCAGGCAGAGAAGGTCAGCAAGCGCTTGCTGGGTGGGCTCAAGTCGATCAAGCACCACCACGTCGACCGCCTGCACCGCGGGCTACCGGTACGCGGCTTGCGCACCGAATTGACTATTGATCCGCAAGGTTATATCGGCGAAGGCGACATGTTTGTGTTTGCTTCGGTTCTCAACGAGTTTTTCGCGCTTTACGCCAGTCTCAATTCGTTTCACGAGCTGCGGGTAAAAAGCACACAGGGAGAGGTGTACCAATGGACACCACGTATGGGCCTCCAACCGCTGCTTTAAGCGGGCTGACCCGAGGAATACGCGAGTACTCACTGTTCCAGGCCGTGATGCTGGTGGTCGACCGGTTGCGCGACGCCCACCCGCACATGAGTCAGGACGATTTGTACGACCAGTTGGAGTTTCAGGCCAACCCAAGCCTGGGCTTTCCGGGCAGCGACGTCGACCGTGTGGAGTTTTTCCATGAGCACGGGCAGATGCGCGCGCGCATGCGCTTCAACCTGATTGGCCTGGTAGGGGCGGGCTCGCCGCTGCCGGCGTTTTATGGCGAGCAGGCACTCGGCGACAGCGAGGATGGCAACCCGACGCGTAACTTCCTCGATCTGTTTCACCATCGCCTGCAACGGCTGATGCTGCCGATCTGGAAGAAGTACCGCTACCGCGTCAGTTTTGAAAGCGGCGCGATCGACCCGTTTTCTGCGCAGTTGTTCGCGCTGATCGGCCTGGGCGGCGAAGAAATCCGTCGCGCCAAGGAGCTGAACTGGAAGCGCCTGTTGCCGTACCTGGGCTTGCTGAGCCTGCGGGCGCACTCGGCGGCATTGATTGAAGCGGTGCTGCGTTACTACTTCAAGCATGCCGAGCTGACCATTGAGCAGTGCATCGAACGCCGTGTCGAAATCCTCGAAGAGCAGCGCAATTGCCTGGGCCTGGCCAATTCTTTGCTCGGTGAAAGCATGGTGTTGGGCGACAGCGTGCGCGACCGCAGCGGCAAGTTCCGTATCCATATTCGCGAACTGGACTGGCAGCGTTTTCACGAGTTTCTACCGATCGGTTTCGGTTATCAGCCGCTCTGCGCGCTGGTGCGGTTCACCCTGCGTGACCCGCTTGATTACGACATAAGGCTGGTACTGCGCCACGAGGAAATCCGTGAGTTGCGCATCGGCGAACAAAACGCTTGCCGACTGGGATGGACCAGTTGGCTCGGTCGCGAACACGCAGACGGTGTCGTCACCCTGGGCAGTAAAATTCATTAAGGATGTGAGCGTAATGAGCAACGTAGACCTGCAGCAACTGATACAGGCGCTGGACGCCGAAACCCGTCGTGACCTCGAACGTTCCGCAGAGCGCTGCGTGGCCCGTGGCGGCAGCAAAATCCTTGTGGAAGACTTGCTGCTGGGTCTGTTGGAGCGCCCTGAAGGCTTGCTCGCGCGTGCCTTGCAGGACGCCGACGTGGATGCCGGTGAACTGAGCGCCGCCTTGCAGTCACGCGTCGAACACAGCGCCTCGCGCAACCCGGTATTCGCCCCGGAGTTGGTGCAGTGGCTGCAAGACGGGTTGCTGGTGGCCAACCTCGAACTGGGCCAGACCCAAGTCGAACAGGCCGCGCTGATCCTCGCGTTGTTACGCAACCCGATGCGCTACGCCGGCAGCCGCTACCAGCCGCTGCTGGCCAAATTGAATATTGAGCGCCTGAAAGAATTCGCGCTGTCGCAACAGGAAAAAACCAATACCGCCAAAGCGGCTGCACCGGGGGAATCGCTGCTTGAACGCTTCACCCACAACCTGACCCAGCAGGCACGCGATGGCAAACTCGACCCCGTATTGTGCCGTGACGGTGCGATCCGGCAGATGATCGACATCCTTGCCCGGCGCCGCAAAAACAATCCGATTGTGGTGGGCGAGGCTGGCGTGGGTAAAACCGCGATTGTTGAAGGCTTGGCCTCGCGCATCGCCGCCGGTGAAGTGCCGCAGGTATTGAAGGGTGTCGAGTTACTGTCGCTGGACATGGGGCTGTTGCAGGCCGGTGCCAGTGTCAAAGGTGAGTTCGAGCGCCGGCTCAAAGGTGTGATCGATGAGGTCAAAGCCTCGCCCAAACCGATCATTATATTCATCGATGAAGCGCACACGCTGATCGGTGCCGGTGGCAACGCGGGTGGTTCCGACGCGGCCAACCTGCTTAAACCCGCGCTGGCCCGTGGCGAGTTGCGCACCATCGCCGCTACCACGTGGGCGGAGTACAAGAAGTACTTCGAAAAAGACCCGGCGCTGGCACGGCGTTTCCAGCCGGTGCAATTGCATGAACCGACCGTCAGTGAAGCCGTGACTATTCTGCGCGGCTTGGCGCAAGTCTATGAAAAAAGCCACGGCATCTACCTGCGCGATGACGCCGTAGTTGCCGCCGCCGAGCTGTCGGCACGCTACTTGGCCGGGCGTCAGCTGCCGGACAAGGCAGTTGACGTACTCGACACCGCCTGCGCCCGTGTACGCATCAGTTTGGCCGCAGCCCCGGAAAGCCTGGAGCGCCTGCGTGGCGAATTGGCCGAAGGCGGCCGTCAGCGCCAGGCACTGCGCCGTGATGCTGAAGCCGGCCTGCCGGTGGATCACGAAGCACTCACAGCGCTGGAGGCGCGCCTGGAAGAAGCCGAAACCGAACGCGCAGCGCTGGAGGCGCTTTGGACCGAGCAGAAGGCGCTGGCCGAGCGTTTGCTGGAGCTTCGTCAGCAACTGGCGCAAGCGCGTGAAGCCGCTGCCGCACCGGTCGAAGATGATTCTGAAACCAACCCGGCCGAGACGGTTGATGCGTTGGAGTCCGCTCTTCACGACACCCATGGCGAGCTGACCGCGTTGCAAGTCAAAGAGCGTCTGGTGAGTTTTGAAGTGTGCCCACGCCTGGTGGCCGAAGTCATCAGTGCCTGGACCGGCGTGCCGTTGGCGCAACTCGCACGTGAGCACAACGCCAAAGTCGCCAGTTTCGCCACCGACCTGCGCCTGCGCATTCGCGGCCAGGAACAAGCTGTGCATGCGCTGGACCGCTCGATGCGCGCCACTGCCGCCGGCCTGAACAAGCCTGATGCGCCAGTGGGTGTGTTCCTGCTGGTAGGCCCGAGCGGTGTGGGTAAAACCGAAACGGCCTTGGCGCTGGCTGACCTGCTGTATGGCGGTGATCGCTTTATCACCACCATCAACATGTCGGAGTTCCAGGAGAAACACACCGTATCGCGCTTGATCGGCGCACCGCCGGGCTACGTCGGTTACGGTGAGGGCGGCATGCTCACCGAAGCGGTGCGGCAGAAGCCTTATTCCGTGGTGCTGCTGGATGAAGTCGAAAAGGCCGACCCGGACGTGCTCAACCTGTTCTACCAAATCTTCGACAAGGGCGTGGCCAACGATGGCGAAGGGCGCGAAATCGATTTTCGCAACACGCTGATCCTGATGACGTCGAACCTGGGCAGCGACCGCATCAGTGCGCTCTGTGAAAACGGTGAGCGGCCAAGTGCCGAGGTGCTCGAAGAAACCATCCGCCCGGTGCTCAGCAAGCACTTCAAGCCTGCGTTGCTGGCGCGTATGCGCGTAGTGCCTTACTACCCGGTCGGTGGGCCAGTGCTGCGCGAGCTGATCGAGATCAAACTCGGTCGCCTTGGCGAGCGCCTGAATCGTCGCCAGTTGGATTTCACTTACTGCCAGAACCTTGTCGACCACCTTGCGCAACGCTGCACCCAAAGCGACAGCGGTGCGAGGCTGATCGACCACCTGCTCGACCTGCACGTGCTGCCGCTGGTGGCTGATCGCTTGCTGGATGCGATGGCGACCGGTGAAAGCCTCAAACGTGTGCACGCGACACTGGACGCCGATGCCAGCGTCACGTGCGAATTTGCGTGAGGTGGGCGTAATGTTTACCCGCGTGCCACAACCGCTCGTTTATGCCGAAGCGCTGCTGGCGCAATTCGCCAGCTTGTCGCGCGCAACCGACGGCGCGGCGCTGCTGGGCGCATTCGTGCGCGGCTTGACCGAGCTCAGTGGCTGCGAATTGGCACAGCTGTATCTGCTTGACGCGACCCACACCCGCCTGGGAATGAACGCCGAGTGCCTCAATGGCAGCCTGCAACCGCGTGAAGCGCAAAGCCTGCCGGTGGATTACAACGCCGAGCAATTGCTGCAATTCGCGCTGTGTCAGAACCGCGTGATAAGCCTCAGTGGCTTGAGCGGCAGCCTGCACGAAACGAGTTTTCTACCAAGCCAGGCGAAGCCATGGGAGTCGCTGCTGTGCGTGCCACTGGTTAACCAGCGAGACGCCGTGGAGGGCGTGCTGTTGTGCGCCAGCCACCAGCACCTCGACCTGCAAGGTTTTGCCGATTCATTCCGCCAGCTCGCATCGTTTGTCATCGCCCAGTTGCACCTGCTGCAACGGTTACGCCGGCCGAGCGCGGAACAGCCGTTGCTGCCCGTCAACGCACCCAGCGCCAGCGGCTATGGTCTGATCGGCAACAGCGGTGCAATGCGCCAGGTCTATTCGCTGATCAGCAAGGTGCTGCACAGCCCGTATACCGTGCTGCTGTGCGGCGAGACGGGTACCGGCAAAGAACTGGTGGCCCGCGCGATTCATGATTGTGGCCCGCGTCGCTCCAAGGGCTTCATCGTGCAGAACTGCGCGGCGTTGCCGGAAAACCTGCTGGAAAGCGAGCTGTTCGGCTATCGCAAAGGCGCGTTTACCGGTGCTGACCGTGACCGGCCCGGGTTGTTTGACGCGGCCAACGGCGGCACGTTGCTGCTCGACGAAGTGGGGGACATGCCGCTGTCGTTGCAAGCCAAGCTGTTGCGGGTGCTGCAGGAAGGCGAGATTCGCCCGCTGGGCTGCAACGACACGCACAAGGTTGATGTGCGCATTGTTGCCGCGACGCACCGCGATCTGTCGGCGCTGGTCAGCGCCGGGCAATTTCGTGAAGACCTGTACTACCGCCTGGCGCAATTTCCGATTGAATTACCGGCGTTGCGCGAACGCGAAGAGGACATCCTGGTGTTGGCCCGGCACTTCGCCGACAGAGCCTGCGCATTTCTGCAGCGTGACCCGGTCAGCTGGTCCAGCGCTGCACTCGATCGCCTGTCCGGCTACGCGTTTCCCGGCAACGTGCGCGAACTCAAGGGCCTGGTCGAACGGGCGCTGCTGCTGTGCGAGGGCAATGAATTGCTGGCTGAGCATTTTTCGTTGCGGGTGGATGACCTGCCTCAAGTCAGCGGGCTGAACCTGCGCGAACGGCTTGATCAGGTCGAGCGCAGCCTCGTACTCGACTGCCTGCGCAAAAATGACGGCAACCAGACCAACGCCGCGCGTGAACTTGGCCTGCCGCGCCGCACCTTTCTCTACCGCCTCGGGCGCCTGAATATCAACCTGGGGAGCGTTGATGGCCAAGCCTGAGCTGCTCGATTTCAACCCATTTTTCGTTAACCGTGCCCCCTGCAAGGTCGGCGCCCTTTGCTATTCCCTGGAGACCCTCTGATGTCTGTTCGTCACTGGCAAGCCGTGCTGCTGACCCTCGCTGTTTTATGTGGCCTGGGTGGCTGCAGCGGCAACTACAAATTCAACGACGCTGCCTACCGCCCTCTGGGTGATCCGCAGGCTATCAATCGCGGTAAGTGAGCGAAGGAGTTTCACCATGGAATTGGTTTTCGAAATGCTCAATACCAAGCAGTTCGTGCCCACCGAGTTGTGCCAGAAGACCTTCAAGAAAGCGGGCGGTGTCATTGGCCGCAGCGAAGACTGTGACTGGATTCTCCCCGACCGCAAGCGGCATCTGTCCAGCCATCACGCGCAGGTCAGTTATCGCGATGGCGCTTTCTACCTGACCGATACCAGCACCAACGGTATTAAAGTCAGCGACAGCGGCGCAACCCTGCACAGAGGTGAAGCGGTGCGGATCGAGCACGGTAGCTCGTACGTGCTGGGAGACTTTGAAATTCGTGCGCGGTTGATCCGTGATCCGGCCGTTTTCGAGCGGCAGGCAGGGCGCCCACAGCCTGCCGGCAGTACCATTCCCGACGATGCATTCCTCGACCTGGACCCGCTCCGTGCGCTGGATCAGCAAGAGCGCGTGTATTCGGAAATAGAGGAGTTGATCTCTCCGCGCAGGGCTACCCAAGACCCGCGTCAGCGCGCCGATTATGCGCGTATCGATATGGAAAGCCTGTTGGTGCCGGAATTGGTGGAGCCCGAGGTGCCCGTTGAACCTGCGCCGGCGAAAGTCGTCGAGCGCCAGGCCGATGGTTTCTGGGAGCAGTTTGGCGCAGCCCTGGGTGTCGACCTCGGCAAGCTCGACCACGATGCCAAGGAAGCGCTGGCGCTGAATGCCGCGCGCTTGCTGAATCAGAGCATCGGCGGCCTGCAGCAGAGCCTGCGCACCCGCAGCGAATTGAAAAACGAGCTGCGCCTGGCGCAGACCCTCGCACAAGGCACGCACAAAAACCCGCTGAAGTTCGCCGTCGATGCCGGTGAAGCGCTGGACATTTTGTTGCAACCCGGCAAGCCGGGCCAGATGCAGGCCGGGCAGGCGGTGTCGCGTGCCTTCCGCGATTTGCAAGCCCACCAGGTTGCGCTTCTGACCGCCAGCCGTGCGGCGGTTCGCAGCACCCTGGAACATTTTTCGCCACAGCAACTGACCTTGCGTTTCGAGCGCGATAACAAACCGTTACTCGCCACCTCCGGCAGCCGCTGGCGAGCCTACGGGCGCTATCACCAGGCGCTGCGCCAGGACGATGACTGGAGCGAGCGCCTGCTGGCGCGCGACTTCGCGCAGGCTTATGAAGAACAAATCCGCCTGATTTCCACCCTCAACGCCGACCATCAAGGATGAAGCGCATGTCTCGCCGCTCGACTGTATTTTTCAAGACGCTGACTACGCTGGCCGCCCTGTTGCTGATGGCCGGGTGTTCGTCGTTGTCACCGTATTCGCACATCACCAAGCTCAACCTGAAGTTGACCGCCAGCGATCAGTTGAACCCGGACCTCAACGGGCGCCCGTCGCCGATTGTGGTGCGCCTGTTCGAACTCAAGCACCCGGTGTCGTTCGAGAATGCCGACTTCTTCAGCCTGTATGAGCGCGCCAAGGAAACGCTGACACCGGACATGGTCGCCAGCGAAGAAATGGAACTGCGCCCCGGCGAAACCGTGGAACTCAAACTCAGCGTGGAGGAGGGCAGCCGCTACGTCGGCGTGCTCGCCGCTTACCGTGACCTGTCGGACACCCAATGGCGCTACACCGTGCAAGTCACTCCGCTGGACGCGACAGACGTCGACCTGACCCTGGACCAGAGCGGCATTCGCAACACCCATGCAACACTCGCCAAGGCGGCTGATTGACCATGAACACGCATAAAGTCATTTGGCAGGAAGGCATGTTGCTGCGCCCTCAGCACTTTCAGCATAACGATCGTTACTACGATCACCAGATGAAGACCCGCACCCAATTGTTGGGCGGTTACACCTGGGGTTTTCTGAACCTGGAAATCGACGTGCAGTTCCTCAATATGGGCAAGCTGGTGATCAGCCAGGCTTCCGGGATTCTGCCCGACGGCAGCCTGTTCGAGCTGGGTGGCAACACCCAGCCACTGGCGCTGGACGTACCACCGAACACCGGCCACACGCCGATCTACCTGGCGTTGCCGCTGGTGACCGGCAACCACATCGAGGCGCGCCGCCCTGAGCAGTCCGACGTGTTGGCGCGGTACACCGCCTACGACGCCGAAGTTGCCGACTCGAATGCCGGTGATGATTCCGCCAGCCAGGTCAGTTGCGCACGACCGGATTTCAAGCTGCTGCTGGGCGAGCAGCAGAACGACCATGCCTATGTGAAGCTCAAGCTCTGTGAAGTGCTCGACACCACGCCTGACGGTGTGGTGACCCTCGATGCCGACTACGTGCCGACATACATCCAGACGCATGCGTCCACCTACCTGTTGTCGTGCCTCAAAGAAGTCATCAGCATGCTCGGCCATCGCGGCGACACCATTGCCGAGCGGATTCGTTCCAACGGCAAAGTCGGCGGCGCCGAAGTCGGCGACTTCATGATGCTGCAGCTGATCAACCGTACCGAACTGCTGTTGCGCCACTACCTGGACCTGCAGCAGGTGCACCCCGAAGAGTTGTATCGCACGTTGTTGACCATGCTCGGTGACCTGGCGACGTTTTCCAGTGATACCAAGCGCCCGCGCCTCGACACCCGCTACCAGCACAGCGACCAGGGTGCGAGCTTTCGCAAACTGATGGAAGCTATCCGCCAAGTGCTGTCGATGGTACTGGAGCAGCATGCGATCGAGCTGGCCCTGCAAGCGCGTCAGTACGGCATCATCGTGTCGCCATTGCACGACCACAAACTGTTGAGCACCGCCTCGTTCGTGCTGGCCGCCAGCGCCAACTGCGACTCCGAGGAATTGCGTCAACGCTTGCCGGCGCACCTCAAGGTGGGGCCAGTGGAACGCATCCGCCAACTGGTCAACCTGCATCTGCCTGGCATCAAGGTCAAACCCTTGCCGGTTGCGCCACGGCAGATCGCGTTCCACTCCAACAAAACCTATTTCATTCTCGAACTCAGTTCTGAAGACCTGGCACAACTGGAGCGCTCCGGCGGCTTCGCGTTCCATGTCTCCGGCGAATTCCCCGAGCTTGAACTGAATTTCTGGGCCATCAGGAACTGACCGACATGATCAAGGACATGGAACACCATCAGGACGATAAAACCGTCCTGCTCGACCGTCAGGGCCATAGCCCGGATGCCCAACCGCTGACTGACTTTGCGGCACCGCCGCGTTATGAGCAGTTGGAAGACCGGATGATTTTCGCTGCGCGCCTGCGCCCGGCTGAAGCCTTCAATATCAGCCTCAATCCGTTGGTGGCTGCCGCCAGCGAATTGCTCTCGGAAGTGGTACGGCTCAAGCACAGCGAACACCGCGAAGACCTGTACAAACTTAACGAAGACCTGACCACCCAGCTGAAAATCTTCGACGTGCGGGCGCTGCAAAATGACGCCGAAAGCAGCGACATCATGGGCGCACGCTACGTGTTGTGCACGGTGATCGACGAAGCCGTCGTGACCACCTCGTGGGGCAATGAAAGCGCGTGGTCGCAGATGAGCCTGCTCAGCAGCTTTCACAACGAGACCTTTGGCGGTGAGAAATTCTTTCAGTTGCTTGATCGTCTGTCGCAAAACCCGATCAAAAACTTGCCCATGCTTGAGCTGATGTACTTGTGCCTGGCGCTGGGTTTCGAGGGCAAGTACCGCGTGCAAGCGCGCGGCATGCTGGAGCTGGATGGCATCCGTGATGCCTTGTACCGCCAGATTCGCAAACTGCGCGGTGATGTGCCGCGTGAGTTGTCGCCGCATTGGACCGGTTTGAATGATCAGCGGCGCAACCTCGTGCGCATCGTTCCAGCCTGGATGGTGGTGTTGTTCACCGTGGTTTGCCTGGTGGTGATGTATTCCGGTTTTGCCTGGGTACTCAACGAGCAACGCGACACCGTGCTGCAACCTTACCAGCCGATTCAGCCGATTGACCCAGCCGCGGCTGTGCCGCAGTCGCAGCCGTAAACAGGGACGTGTGATGAAGAATTTTTTCAAGAAGGTCGGCGCATTCTTGCGCAAGACTTGGGTGTGGACCTTGCTGGTGGTGTTGTTTTTAGCGCTGCTGGTGTGGTTTGCCGGCCCATTGCTGGCGGTAGATGATTACAAGTTCTGGGAAAGCTCGACTGCCCGCTTGCTGACCATCAGCGTGCTGTTCCTGATCTGGGGCCTGACGATGGTGTTCGTCAGCTGGCGCGCCGGCGTGCGTAAAAAAGCCGTGGAAGCCAGCGAGGACGGCCAGACCCGTATCGCTCGCGAAGAGAAGATAGACGGGGAACAAAGAGAGCTGAAAGCGCGTTTCAAGGACGCGCTGAAAACCCTCAAAACCTCGAGCCTGTACCGTGGCCGCAGCGAACGCTGGCGCAACGATCTGCCCTGGTATCTGCTGATCGGTCCGCAGGCCAGCGGCAAGACCAGCCTGCTGGACTTCTCGGGGCTGGAGTTTCCGATCAACAAGATCGAACGCAAACTCACCCGCGACACCAACGGCACGCAGCATTGCGACTGGTACTTCGCCGACCACGGTGTGCTGATCGACACCGCTGGCCGCTACACCACCCAGCCCGACGTCGAAGTCGACGGCAGCGCCTGGAGTACCTTGCTCGAACTGCTGCGCAAACGTCGCCGCAACCGTCCGCTCAACGGGGTGTTGGTAACCATTGCGGTGGAATCGCTGGTAAGCGGTACAGAGAAGGATTTGGAAGTGCTCGGCCGCCAGGTGCGTGCGCGATTGCAAGACGTGCATCAGAAACTGCACGTGGACGTGCCGGTTTATCTGGTACTGAGCAAGGCCGATCAACTCTTGGGTTTCGATGAGTTCTTCGACCAACTGACCCGCGAAGAAAGCGACCAAGTGTTGGGCGCCACCTTTCGCAAACAGCAGAACGGCGCCGATGTGGCCGTACTGCGTACCGAGTTTGAAGAGCTGCTTCACCGCCTCAACAGCCAAGTCATCATGCGCATGCACCAAGAGCGTGATACGCAGCGCCGTGGCCGTATTCTCGACTTCCCTCATCAACTGGGGCAAATCGGCGAGCGCCTGTGCCTGTTCGTTGACTTGGCATTTACCGGCAATCGTTACCAGCGTGTCAGCCAAATGCGCGGCTTCTACTTGACCAGCGCACCGCACCTGACCGAGAAACTCGACGAGACCACCGCTGGCATTGGCGCCAGCCTGGGCATGAAGTCCGGCGTATTGCCGACCCTGCGCAGTGGCCGTTCGCGCTTTATTCATCACCTGCTCAGCCAGGTTATTTTCCCCGAGGCAGACCTTGCAGGCCTCGATCAGCGTGAACGCAGCCGCATTAACTGGGGCCAACGCGCGCTATACGTGGGCGCGCTGGCCTTGCTGGCACTGGTCGGTGTGCTCTGGGCTGGCGGTTTTTCCGCCAACTACGAGCGGCTCGAAAACCTGCGCAACCTGGCGCAAAGCTGGACGCAACAACGTTCTGCGCTGTCTGCGCGCGACGATTCGATGGCGACGCTCAAGCCCCTCAACAGCAGCTATGCCGCGACGCAAGTCTTCCCGAAAAAAGGCGATGTGGGTTACCACGAACGCGCCGGCTTGTACCAGGGCGAAGAAGTCAACCCGGTGGTCAACGAGGCGTATCAACGCGAACTGCAAGCGCAACTGTTGCCACGCGTGGCCACACTGCTGGAAGGGCAGATTCGCGCGAACATGTCCGACCGCGACCGCCTGCTCAACAGCTTGCGTGCGTACCTGATGCTGAACATGAAGGACCGCCGAGACGCGCCATGGCTCAAAGAGTGGGTGGCCACCGAATGGTCTCAGCGCTATACCGGTAACACGGCCGTGCAGAACGACCTGAACGCGCACTTTGAGCGCTTGCTCAAATTACCGTTTATCTACCCGATCAACGACCAGTTAGTCGCACAGGCACGCCAGGTACTGCGCAGCGAGTCGTTGGCCACCGTGGTCTATCGCATGCTGCGCGAACAGGCACGCAACATGCCCGAGTACCGCTTGAGCCAGCACTTGGGGCCACAAGGTGCGCTGTTCATGGGCACCGATTACGTGATCCCGGGCTTCTACACCCAGCAGGGTTATCAGCAGTACTTTTCGGTGCAGGGCTCGATGCTCGTGACTGAAATCCTGCGCGACAATTGGGTGCTGGGTGAAGGGGCGGGCATCAGCGGTATGGACCTGCGTCGCCTGATGGTCGAGCTGGAGCAACTGTACTTCCGTGACTACGCTAACTATTGGAGCGAAGCAGTCGGCCAGGTCGCGTTGCCGCCGATCAATGACTTCGGTGAAGGCGCCGAGCAACTGGCGGGCTTGACCTCGGCCAACTCGCCGATTCTGCAATTGTTGGTCGAAGTGCGTGAAAACACGCGGTTCCCGGTGGTAGCTGATGACGCGCAAGAAGCCTCCGACACCGCAGGCCAGCTCGCGGAGAAGGGCGGCAAGGCCGGTAAACTGGCAGCGGCGGTGGCGGACAAGGCCGCCGGTGCGTTGGCTAAAAACCTCCCGGACACCGCGAAGAAGTCCCTGCAACGGCGCTTCGAGCCATTGCATCGTTTACTCGATGACAACAATGGCCCGGCCGCTGACCTGACTCCGGTGCTGAATGCGCTCAACGATTTGCAACTGCAAATGGCCAGCTTGGCACGGGCCAGTGCGCCGGAGCAGGCAGCCTTCGAAATGGCCAAGACGCGCATGGGCGGTCAACGTGACGCCCTGAGCAACCTGCGCAATGCTTCCGCTCGTTTGCCGCGACCGGTCAGCGCGTGGTTCAGCGTACTCGCGGACGACAGTTGGCGCCTGGTGCTGGGCGATGCTTACCAGTACCTCAACCAGCGTTATCAGAGCGAGCTGTACAGCTTTTACGGCAAGGCAATCAGCCAGCGTTACCCGTTCAACGCTCACAGCAGCAGCGACGTGGCAATTGGTGACTTCCGCGAGTTCTTCAAGGCGCAGGGTATTGCTGATCGCTTCTTCGACAGCTATATGCGCCCATTCGTCAGCGGCGATGCCGGCAACTACCGCCTGCGCAGTGTTGACGGGCATAGTCTGCCGATCTCCAAGGTGTACCTGGACCAGATGGCCGCCGCTCAAGTCATCCGCCAGAGCTTCTTCGCCGATAACCCGGCGGAGCCGCAGGTGCAGTTCAAACTCGAACCGTACACCCTCGACCCGGTGGTCAGTCGTTCCGAGTTCAAGTTCGGCGACAAGACCATTGAGTACCGTCATGGCCCTATCGTGCCGGTGTCGTTCAAATGGCCGACCGACGCTGAAGACGGGCGTACCAGCCTGGTGCTCGACAAAATGGTCGGCCGCCCGATTGGCATCGAGAAAAATACCGGCCCTTGGTCGCTGTTCCGTCTGTTCGACTTGATGCAGACCGAATACCTGACCGGGCGTGACGTACTGGTGCTTAAAGCGGATGTCGGTGGCATGCGCGCGAACTACCTGCTGACCAGCCAGCGCTCGCCGAACCCGTTCGACATGGGTGTGTTGCGCACCTTCCGCATGCCGGTGCAGCTCTGATGCAGGTAGCCAGCCCTTGGCGCAGCGCGGCCCGTACCGATGCAGGCAAGGTACGGGCGCGCAACGAAGATGCCTTTCTCGACAGCCCCGAGCGGGGCTTGTGGGTGGTGGCGGACGGCATGGGCGGTCATCAGGGTGGTGACATTGCCAGCCAGTTGATCGTCGCCAGCCTGGCAGAATTACCGGTTCAGGCGGACTTTGATGCGCGCCTTACCGACGTCCGCCAGTGCTTGCACTGGCTCAACCGGCGGTTGGGCCAGGAACTGACGGTGACCGCCGGGCAGCACGACAGTATTATGGGCAGCACCGTGGTAGCGCTGCTGGTCGAAGGCCAGCGCGCTGCCTGTATCTGGGCGGGCGACAGCCGCTGCTACCTGTGGCGCGGTCAGCGTTTGTACCAACTGTCCAAGGACCATTCATTTCAGCAGCAGCTCATGGACGAACAAAACCTCAGCGCGGAACAGGCGAAAATTCACCCTTCGGCGCATGCCTTGACCCGCGCGGTGGGGGCCGCCGAGCAACTGACCCTGGATGTGTTGGAGCTTGAAGTGTATGCCGGCGATGTGTTTTTGCTGTGCAGCGACGGTCTGTATCACGGGCTGACCAGCGACGCCTTGAGCAACGCCTTGAGCTTGAACGCGCCGCATGTGGCGGTGGAGCGTCTGTTCGATGGCGCGCTGCGCGGTGCGGCACGCGACAACCTCACCGCCGTGGTGATCCGCCGATGACTGAATTCATGCCGCCTGTCGATGAGCAACGTGTGAACGAAGAGCAGGACAATAGCCTGACCTTCTTTGCGTTCGCCAAGCCTCAACCCGAAACGCCGCACAAGGCTGTCGCCGCGCAGGCCGCGACCAAGCCCAGCCTCGGTGTGATGCCCGAGCTGCTGGTGGGGCGTTACCGCATCGAGCGCCTGCTCGGCGCCGGTGGCATGGGCGCGGTCTACCGTGCTCGGGACCTGCTGATCGAGCAGTTCGGCGAGCCCGACCCATACATCGCACTGAAAGTCCTCAGCGAAGAATTCTCCGAGAGCCCGGATGCCAGCGCGTTGCTCTACAGCGAGTTCGCGCTGACACGGCACTTGCGCCACGACAATGTGCTGCGCTTGCACAGCTTTGAAGTAGACACCGGTTGCAAGCGGGCCTTCATCACCATGGAACTGATGCGCGGGCTCACCCTCGACAAGCTCTTATGCGAGCGTCCGCTGGGTTTGCCCTGGCATGAATTGCGCGAGATCGTGTTGCCGTTGCTCGACGCCCTGGCGTACACCCACGCGCGCGGCGTGGTGCACGGTGACATGAAGCCGAGCAACGTGATGGTCAGCGAGGAGGGCGTGCGCCTCTTCGACTTCGGCCTCAGCCAGGCGCAGGAAGGTGTGCTGGATGGCCTGCCGCGACTCAGCCGCGACCGCTTCAACGCCTGGACTCCCGGCTACGCCGCCCCGGAATTGTTGGAGGCGCAGCCACTGGCGCCCAGCGCCGACATCTACGGCGTGGCGTGTGTGATTTACGAATTGGCCGGAGGCAAGCACCCCTTTCGGCGCTTGCCGTCAACCCAGGCCCGCGATGAACACCTGGAGCGCAAGCTGCGAGCGCCCAAGCATTTACCCAGATACTGCTGGCCAGCCCTGCGCCGCGCGCTGGCTTTTCAGGCTGTGGATCGAACGATCACCGCGGCACAATTGCGTGATGCCTTCGGTATCACTCCGTCCTGGCGGCAGCGCATGCGCTTTTGGGCGTAATGGATGATTAAGGAACAGGGAGCCGAACATGTTTAACCCGTCTAACGAAACGCATTTCAGCCTGACCATCGATGGCTTCGACGGCGACCTGCAAGTGTTGTCGTTCACCGGCACCGAAGGCATCAGCCAGCCGTACCGCTTCGACCTCGAACTGGTCAGCGAAAACCCCGACATCGACCTGGAAAAACTCCTGCACAAGCAGGCCTTTCTGGCGTTCGACCCGCAAGGCCGTGGCGTGCACGGCCAACTTTACCGCGTTGCCCAAGGCGACGCCGGCAAGCGCCTGAGCCGTTACACCGTGTCGCTTGTGCCGCACCTGCAATACCTGCATCACCGCACCAACCAGCGGATTTATCAGCAAATGTCAGCGCCGAAGATCATTGCCTTGATCCTCGAAGAACATGGCATTCAGAGCAACGCCTACCGCTTCCAACTCAGCCAGCCGTGCCCGGAACGCGACTACTGCGTGCAGTACGACGAAACCGACCTGCATTTCGTCCAGCGCCTGTGCGAAGAAGAGGGCGTGCACTACCACTTTCAACACAGCGCGGATGCGCATGTGCTGGTGTTTGGCGACGACCAGGCCATATTCCCCAAACTCGGCCAACCCACGGCCTACGTGCAAGGCAGCGGCATGGTCGCCGACGAACCCGTAATCAAAGGCTTTAAAGTCCGCCTGGCCACCCGCACCGGCCGTGTCACCCGTCGCGATTACGACTTTGAAAAGCCCAGCCTGCAACTCGAAGCCGCCTACAAACCCGATGGCGATAAAACCGGCCCGGACCTGGAAGACTACGACTACCCAGGCCGTTTCCTGACGCGCTCACGCGGCAACTTTCTCAGCCAACGCGCCGTTGAACGCCACCGCGCCGACTATCAGCAAGCCGAAGGCTGGGGCGACCAGACCACGCTCACCAGTGGCCACTTCCTCGAACTCTCCGACCACCCACGCGCCGAGTGGAACGACCTGTGGTTGCTGACCCAACTCTCGCACGAAGGCAAACAGCCGCAAGTGCTCGAAGAGTCGGTGACCAGCGACACCACCGACAACAAAGACGACTTCCACCAAGGCTACCGCAACCGCTTCATCGCCACGCCCTGGGACGTGTTCTACCGCCCGCCGCTGGAACACCCCAAACCGCGCGTCCTCGGTAGCCAAACCGCCGTGGTCACCGGCCCCAAAGGCGAAGAAATTCACTGCGATCAATACGGCCGTGTAAAAGTCCAGTTTTTTTGGGACCGCGAAGGCCTGGCCGATGACAAAACCAGCTGCTGGCTGCGCGTCTCCAGCGGCTGGGCGGGCGACCGCTACGGCGGCATCGCGATTCCGCGTATCGGCATGGAAGTGCTGGTGACCTTCCTCGAAGGCGACCCCGATCAGCCTTTGATCAGCGGCTGCCTGTACCACAAGGAGAACCAGGTTCCGTATCCGCTGCCGGCCAACAAAACCCGCACCGTATTCAAAACCCTCAGTTCACCCGGTGGCGGAGGCTTCAATGAACTGCGCATTGAAGATAAAAAGGGTGCGGAACAGATCTTCCTGCACGCCCAGCGCGATTGGGATGAAAATATCGAGCACGACCAAAAAATCCGCGTGGGCAACGAACGACACGACACCGTTGAGAAGAACACTTACACCGAGCTGAAAGCTGAAGAACACCGCACCACGTATGCGGATCGCAAAGTTGAAGTGCGCATGGACGACCACCTGACCATTGCGCAAAACCAGCATGTAAAGCTGGGCACGGCGCAGTTGGTCAGCGCGGGTACCGAGATACACCTGAAGGCCGGTGAGAAGATCGTCATTGAGGCCGGGATGGAACTGACGATGAAAGCCGGCGGGAGTTTTATCAAACTCGATGCGGGTGGGATCACGGTTGTCGGGCCGGTGGTAAAAGTGAATGCGGGTGGTTCGGCGGGGAATGGCACGGGGATAGGGATTAAGCCACCGGTGTTGCCGGGGGCTGCGGATCAGGATAAGGCGGGGAGTTTGATGGATCAGGCGTTGATGAATGCGCCGCCTGAGAAGGTTAAACCGAAGGCTTTTTTTGTGTTTTCTGAGTGATGATTTGGTTATGAAAAAGAACAATAGATTACGGCTTTTTTGCCTTAAAGGGTTGGTTGTACTGGCCTGTGGGTTGAGTTCAGAGGCTTTTGCAGCGGAGTGTCCAAGCGACGATTTTGCAACGTTCGTGAAAGCATTTTCGGCCACTTCCGAAGTGCGCCACGCTTTTACTGCATCCCCAGTGCTGAAGCTGGAGGTTGCTGCTGATGGAAGAAATCCCAAAGTAATACAGAAAGAAATCATGGCACTGGGCGCAGATGAGTTGAATGTGTTTTCTTCGAAGTCTGATCTAATCCTACAGTTGAAGTTACCGAACAGGTTGATTGCACGGGACCAGCAAGGTGCAGTTCTGAAAATATTTACCTTCACGCACACTGATTGCTGGGTGCTTAATCGCGTTGAAGATTGGTCTCTCGAAACGGTACTGGATGCTCAGAACCAGACCACTTTATTGTCTGCGGATGAACGTGCATTGCGTAGAGGAGCCATGTTTAACGATTTAGGCATTCAGGCGCAGTCAGATTCTTCAGCTCAGTTGTACGAGGCGGCCTTGGACAGTTACCTTGATGGTGCACAAAAAGGCTCAGCGGAAGCGGCATTTGCTGCAGCCAGCATCAGCCTTTCAGGGCAGGCGCCGCAGTTACCAACGCCCAAGATCTACGACCTTTTGATCGCTGCATCAAACAAGATTGCTGATGCGGGTATCGCGTTAGCTGAGTTCTATTGTGATGAAGGGGAGTACGACAAGTCGCGTTCCTGTATCAATCCGCAAAAGTCAGTTGCTTCCCTTGAACGTGCCGCGCGCCTGGGATCAGCGGGTGCGCTGGTTCAACTGGGCGAGTCTTATGAAACAGGCAAGCTGGTTCCAAAAGATCTGCCTCGAGCTATGGCGTGTTATCAGGATGCTGAGAAAAGCGAGCGTGAGATCGGCGCTCGCGCCGTGGCACGCCTAGTAACGCAAGGCGTTGCTGCCAGCAGCTCAATTCATTGTTTTTAAAGCAGGAAGCTTCCTATGAGCACAGGACTACTCGAGCAACGAGCAAACTACCCACGCAGCCAATATGAGTACGGCTTAGGCGGGCACGGTACGGCAGACGCAGATAACAACGGACGCAAAGAAATCGATTGTTCGAATTTGCTGAATCGAATGCTGCGGGATGCGGGTTATGACATTCCCTATAAAACGACAGCTCAGTTGGCTACCGATACAACTTATTTTGATGTCATACCGCTAGCCGATGTCGATGTTAACGGTGGGGACATAGCATTGTGGGTGACCAGAGGGCACACCGGGGTCGTTGAAGATCTAGACGCGAATCGGGTAAAAGGCAATTTTTTTGGGTCCCAAACGTCGACAGGACCGAAATCTGCTAAGTTTGGCCTTAATAGTAATTACTGGCCGATGCCGGATAAATTTCTTCGCCCTAAGGCACAGTACAAAACGGGGGGACAGCCAACTCCTGCGCCTGCAGCACCAGCCCCTGCGCCTGCGCCTGCCGGTCCCGCCCCGCTGATGACTTTTCAGTACCCTATCAGGAAGGCCGACGGTAAACAGTTCACTGATGCAGAAGAGATTTACCAGGCCCTGGGAGCGGAGACATCTGGGCACTACCTCTTGGGCAGTAATAAGTTCTGGCACGGCGGAATCCACATCACCGACACCAGCGCCCCTCAGTGCGTGCTGAATGAACCGGTGCGCTGCGTGGCCGACGGCGAAGTGGTTGCCTACCGCCTTAACGACGATTATCTGGAATCGACGTTTGGAGATAACGAGAAAAAACTCAAATACTCTAACTCCTTCTGTCTAGTGCGGCACGAGTACAAGTCCGCACCTAACCCCGACGAAGGGCCGAATAAAGGCAAGCAAAATACGCTGAATTTTTACAGCCTCTATATGCATCTGTTGCCGTATCAGCGTTACCCGTTAGCTGAAACTGAAAGACCCACTCCCAAAGTCACCATGACGGTAAACGACTTCAAGGCCTACGACGTGTTCCCCGAAGCAAACGGAACCCCATCCCCAGGGAAACTATCGACGGGCACCAAGCTTGAGATTCTCGAGCAGAAAGACGTCGGTAACGTCACCTATGCAAGGGGGAAAATTCTCTCCGGCAGTGTGAAGAACGTCAACCGCAAAGTCCGAGAGGCCGGTGCTGAAGTATGGTTCGCCTACCTGAAGAACGGCGCGCCTTACCAAAACTCGGAGCCCAAGAATATCTGGACAGCCGACAAAATCGTTGAGCGCCTGCGCCCCAATTACTGGCAAGGTAAGGTCAAGGCCACAGTTGTCAACAAACTCGATTTGTATGCCGATCCAGCTTCGCCACAAAACGGTCAGCCCGCAGGGGCCAAGCTGGGCAACCTGCAGCTTATTACCGGCAGCGTTGTTGAGTTCGATAGCAAGGATGTGCTGAATCTAACGGTTAACGGTGTTACACGCCGAATGGCCAAATGCACTAAAATCAGTGGCGATCTCGCGGGTGCAGGAACCGCACCGTCCAGTTTTTGGGCCTGTGTCGAAAATCAGCGTGATTACCGCATTCTCGATTGGACCTCTTTAACACCTACCAGCTTCAACACCGTTGAGACGGCCAGCACCGGTATCAAAGCGGGTGACCCGATCGGTTATCTCGGGCTCACCGAAAATATCACCAGCGAAGAGGGTGGTGTCAACAGCAAGCACCAAGTCCACGTGGAGATTTTTACCGCCGAAGCAGGCGTTAAAGATTTCCTCAAAAACGTCGCGGGCTTGAAATCCGGCAAGCAGTATCTGCACCTTGCGGTAGGGGCTGGACTCAAGAAAAAAGCCCCGGCTACGGATGTGACCCCTCTCAAGAACCAGCATGCGGTCGATTTGAGTAAGGCTCCAGTTATCAAGGAAGGCACTGAAGATTGGTATGAAGTGAGTGTGATTGAGAATGGCCAGCCGGTGAGCGGCCTGATCAAAAAAACAGAAGCGGAAATCGTCACTCAGCATGATTGGGAGAAACTGGGCTTCCAGATTGTTGAGGAGTG
Organism: Pseudomonas sp. ICMP 460; assembly: GCF_002723595.1. NCBI lineage: Bacteria > Pseudomonadati > Pseudomonadota > Gammaproteobacteria > Pseudomonadales > Pseudomonadaceae > Pseudomonas > Pseudomonas sp. ICMP 460. Next base: position 171,167 of record NZ_LKBR01000003.1, on the reverse strand, counting down.
CAATGCCGCAGCGGATGGCTTCCTCGACCCAGAGGACACGCCACAGTTTTTCAAAGACCTCTTTGCGAAGATCGATACCAATCACAACGGTGAGGTCGATGCGGGCGAACTCGCGGAGGCACTGAAAAATGCGGAGACGCGGGATCAGTGGAGCAAGCTGATTGCACACCATCCGACTGAGTGGAAAGACAAGGCCGATGCGCCTAAGTGGAGCAAGTTGGATCAATTGTTGGAGGGTTCGCCTAAGACGTTGAAGCACGAAAAAGAACGAATAGATGAAATGGTATTTTGGGATGACTTGACCGGTGGAGCAGCAATTGGAAACGGCATAGGTGTAATAACGCACTTTCATCCAGTAGCAATCATTAGTAACTTATTGCCAAGTAATAGATGCTTCTGTTTCGAGCAAGGAATCGTCAACTCACCCTGCCAGGTAGGTTTTCGTGACGTAACTAAGGAGCACTTCGAGCTACTAGCTACGCAGCTCGGTGTCGAAAGGGAAGTGCTTCGCGCCATCGCTGTTGCCGAAACGGGTGATAAAGTACCGTTTAAGGAGTTCGTCGCAGGAAAACAGCATGCTGCAATACTTTACGAGCGTCACTATATGTACCGTTTTCTTAAAGTCAAAGGCTACACAAGCCAACAGTTGGATGACTTGTCTACGACTGAACCAAAAATAGTCCATGTCTACCAATCCGGTTATTCATATGGTACCGAACAAGCACAATATGAGAGATTGCTGCGGGCCCGTGAGCTAGATAAAGATTCTGCGAGCAAGGCATGTTCCTGGGGTAAGTTTCAGGTTATGGGGGAATATTATTCCCAATTGTATGAAAGTGTTGACGAACTAGTAGAGGCACAAAACTACTGCGCACTTCAACACCTGCAATACTTTAAGGTTTTTCTCACTAAAGAAAAAAATATGTTGGAACCGATGAAGAACAAAAACTGGCTAACAATTGCGAAGAAATATAATGGTGCCAATCAAGTTGGCTACGATACTAGAATTTCTAATGCTTATACAAAGCTTAAGGCGGAGCGGTAATGAAGATTTCAAATGTTTTTTTTGCCTTTTTTCTATTTTACGGTGTTGCTCATGCTGCGGAGAACTGCAGCACGGTAATTCCATCGGGTGCCCATCTATTTAAACAGTATAATTTAGGGGCGGAATTCGCGTGCCTTTACCAGTATTCAAAATTCCCTACTGACGCTGTGCTTGATTTTTATAAAGGCGAAACAGATCATGGTGTTTTGATAGGTTCAAACCATAGGTTGATAAGTCTCGAAGATATTGAAGATAATTCGAATATCCCTGATATAAATATGCTAGATAGCGGTTCTTATCAGATTTTATGGAGTTATCCTAATGGCGTAGATGAGTTAGTACTTTCCCGGTCGACAGGAAATATTTTATTTAATAGTGCTAGTAAGGAGTTACGGCTTCCCTCAGCCGATGTCGCAAAAGCAGTGGCTTCTATAGTTCTGGTTAATTACGTGATTCATCCAAACTCGTTAGAATTTTCAGGAATCAATAGCGCCGATATCTTTGATGGAGCAGCTTTAAAACTTAAAGGCATCGGCGCGGTTGCTAAAATTAATGTGGAGAAGGCTTTTTTGTATTCTGATCCATCAGAGTCTGCCAGGATTAAAAGTTATCTGGTGAAAGGGGATGAGGTTAATCTCTTAGAGTATAAGTCAGGGTTCTTAAAAATTTCTTATAATATGAAAAGCGGAAAAGCGTTGATCAGGTGGATTGAACTGTCTTCCATAATTTGAAGTTTTTGGAAAGCATGGGGATGATTCGTGTCTGGTTGTTGATTTTCACCAAGGTAATTAATCGGAATTTTCAAAACTACAACCCGGGACGGTGAGGGCCAATAGATTTAGAAAGTTAAAATCTCTAAAAGCCTTATATATTGCTATATAAGGCAGAGTGCGCTTGAATTTAACGTCATGTATACCGTAAATCCTGGCTTTAAATATCGAGGTCGTGGATTAGTTAATTTGACTTGAAAAAGGCACCAAAAAGCCAAAAAAATTTTGGAGTCGACTTTGTAAATTATCCAGATGAAGCCGCCGGGTTTGAAAATTCCACACCCATTATGATTTGGGGGATGGAGGAGGGAATATTTACAGGTGGAAAGCTGAGTACTTATGTTAATAATACGACCAGAGATTATGAAGGTGCTCGCAATGTTATTAATGGCGTAGATCAAAAGGCTCTAATTGCAAGCTATGCAAAAAAATTTGAATCTATATTAAAAGCCACATCTAACACGCCGGAGACGAAATAATTATGAATCTAAAAAAAGTACGTATAGCCATAACAGTGCTCACGTTTTCATTTGCCGGTCACTCGCTGGCAGAAAAATCGGCGATTACTCAAAAAGATATATACTCGGTCGATGATAAAACAAACAGTTTAAATATTACCTGGCCAGGTGGTAGCAAATCAGTCGCGCATATTGTTGGAACTGAGGGTGAAAATACAAGGGCGCTTATTGATTTTAATGGCGGTAAAGCTCTGTTTTATGAAAACTTGGCATCGCGTTCGGCTTTTCGAACGTACTTCACACTGGTTAGGCAAGGCAGAGAAATCCTTATAGACTGTATTTATTCCGACGTTAGAAACGACCAAAATGGTGTGCTAATCAACAAAGCGGTGTGTGGTTTAAAAAAGCCATTGGTAGAAGATTATGAAGATTTAGCATATACGTTTACCGATGAGTGGAAAAAAACCGCCGATGCTGTAGTTATAGATCCGCTATTGAGCAATCCGGTATCTATACTAAATGTGGATGAGGCAGATTTTGGTGCCACTAAACTTAGGAGAGTTTATGATTCCCTGGAAGATTTGAGCTCTTCAGTGCCTGAAACATTAATCGACCAGAAGACAAAAAAACACTTGTTTGGCCTAAATCCGGTTTTTTCTGTGTATCAAGCCAATGCTTTGAATGATGCCGTATATTTAGATGTGTCGTCAGATAATATTGCTAATAAATTTAGTCGTTATGATAAAGCGTCTTTAAGCGATTTGCTTCGATAAAACTTCTTCGTCCTACATAAGTGTATTTTGCGGGTAATACGTTAACTTGGAGGCTCGCCAATGCGGGCCTGACCAATTTAACAGCTAAACAAGCTACACGTTCAACCGCTAGTATCAGGTGTCAGATTTAAGAATAAAAATATTTAAGCTTGGGTGTCCTATTTTTTGTAAGATGGTTTGGAGTACATGCCATGAATCTATTATCAGTTTTTAAATTTTTTATTGCGTTTTCTTTTAATGCGATCATTAGCATTGCAAGCGCATCAGATTTTTTAGTGATGAAGCGAGATGTAACCGGGGATGGAAATCCAGATACAATAAAACTTGTAGATAAAGGTGGTCAATTTTACACGTTGAGTGTCATTTCAAATAGCAGAGAAATTTTGCGTAATGAAGAACTGGTTCCTAATAGCATTAAAAACAAAGGTGGTTTGGAGATTTTTCAAGGATTATCAGTCGCAGATAATAACATCTCGTTGCGATATCGGTTCTGCAGCCCGTCAAGTAGCGTTTGCTATGATAGAAGTATCATCGCGTTTTTCAAGGATGAACAGTTTTTACTGTTAAGTGAAGAGGTTGTAGCGTCTGCGGATGAGATTTCATTATCTAATACATTTTATCAAAAAGAAAAAGTGCCATTTAGCTCCGTAACGTATCAGTCGCTGGTTGAGAATAACGACAAAGCAGAAGCCGCTTATAGCAGCGTGTTCGGCGCTTGCGTGGCTGGCTTGGGAGGCGACGCTCTAACAAAAATCTCAGAGGAGCTTGAGAAGAACTCACCAGGCGATTGGGTTATGAGAAAAGGGTGCGTTACACCTGCTCTCGTTTTTAATTTAGAAACTCAAAAGTATTTGTCACATAAAGCCGCTATGAGGTACTTGTCGGTAGCTGAACAACACAGGTCTGAGTAGGATTCATGTCTGGATATAAAGTCTGGTTTATTAAATGTGAAAAGGCTTGATTTGGCGTAATGTGCCTGAAGATCTATTTAATAGACATGCTGCTTATTTGAGGTGATTCATGAAGTTTTCTCGCATTTTCCCCATCTTTTTAATATTTTCAATCGGTGGCGCAGTCGCAGGTATTCCAGAGTTGGGTGCTGTCTCACAGGTAGGAACGGGTCGTATAGGCGATAATGTTGTTAGGTATGTAAAAACGTTCAATGATAGCTGTCTTGTGGTGCAGGTGCTTAGTGCCGAGAACAACTGGGCTGTATTATCGACGTCAAACGTTTGCTCATTTGAAGGTAAGAAATTTGATTTTGATTTTTCGGATGTTGGTTTTGACGATATTTCCGTAAAAGAGGATGGTATTCATTTTATTTTAAGCTTAACTCCCCTTCGGCCAATTGGTGAACAGCGTAGAAACTGCGTGATACCGATTGCCTCCGCGTCCATCAAAAAACTCAGCTGCTCCGAAGCTGATAGATAGCCATTTTACTTTGGCAGGATTTGATGAATGAGGCCTGGCAGTGTTTATTCCCTGATCAAAAATCACGCAAATTTCTTTAGTTTTGAAAGATAGAGGGTCGAGGAAGTATATTCGCGAATACCACAGCAAGCTACAAACATATGGTTGGCGGTCTTTAAAGGAAACATAATCGGTGAATATTAAGTGTTAGCTCAAGGGGCTAGTGTCTCATCAATCTGTGTGCTAAGAAAAACGGCAAAAAGCTTTCGTTTTATACGACTGTAAATGTAGTATCTTCGTCAGGGCGAGAATGTGAGTGGTAGGCCTGCTGTGCGGTTGTCTCGCTGGTAGTGGGTATCATATGAATATCCTAGGTGGCATTGCGTAGTAGCTGTGAAAAGCCAGATCGATACAATGGCCAGTTGTTTTACTCCTTTCTGAAGAGCGGAATGGCGTTCAGTTTTTAAAATTAAAGAGGTCGTTAGATGAGGACTTTTTCAGCGTGTTTTATAATTGGGCTTATAATTTCGGCTCCAGTCCGCGCCCACTTTGAACAAGTAACTATTCCGCCGCAGACGGAACGAAATGTAACGGGCGACTGTATAGGTGGTGATGACTCAGTTCAAGTTCGTGGTGGTGTAGTCAGTATAATAAATAGTATGAATGAAACGTATCTACTAAATTTTGATAAGCAATCTGGCGAGCTTTTGGGGTATTTCGGAGCTGCCGGTAATCCGAAAGTTTGCGTACTTACGCTGAAATATGGGGAAAGCGACGTGAATGAGAGTTATTCTTTGTTTGTCTATGACGTGGGGTTGGGCAAATTTAAAACCTCAAGGGTGAAAACCGTTACTAATCCCGACTTTATTAATGGCGGAATTTTCAGTGATTATACTGATGGTCCGTTTAGGCGCAGGGAAAAGTTGTGCTATTCCGATAAGATCAAAGATTATTATAAGTGCGAAAATTCAGAAGAATTTTCGGAGCAACTGGAAAGGCGACAGATGTGTACTGAATCATCATGCTCTGAGCCGCAGATTCTAAAGCAAAGTACAAGTAACGTTGTGGAAGCGACTGTTTCCGAAGACAAAGTTTACTTTTTAGAAAAAAACATAGATGGCGGTTTTGACCAAAAACAAGCTTATCTCTTGAAGGGAGATAAAATAGTTCTTAATGACTATTATGAAAGCGGGGAAGGTCTGTATTATCAGGTGACTTATATTGGAAAGGTTATCACCAAAGGATGGGTTCGAGATAGTTCGATTGTAGTTGGAAATAATTAAGTTTATTTAAAGTTTTTTTCGCGGTTCGCTTGGCCACGCGCACTGGTCGCGTCCCCCATCGAGCTGACGACTTTGAAAAATGACGAACTTACTCGATGCCACCTATAAACCTGAAGAGGTTGGGCGCGGCCTTGGCCTGGCCCAAGCTGTTTGCTGACGCACTCACGTCAGGAGCTCTTTAGTCATCGCACCGTCGAGCGCCACTGCGCCGACTATCACCAAGCGGAAGGCTGGGGCAACCAGACCATGCCCACCACTGGGCGCTTCCTGGAACTTTCCGACCTGGGTGGAACGATTTGTGGTTGTTACTCCAACATTGCGAAGACTTGGCCAACGACAAAACCAACTGCTGGCTATGCATCTCAAGCTGCTGATCAGGCGACCGCTATGGCATCACCATCCCGCGTATCGGTAAGGAGGTGCTATTGATCTTCCTTGAAGGCGACCGGCGAATCGTTGATCGGCAAGCATCTTTATTACAAAGAAAACCACGTACTTTAGGCGTGAATAGGGAGAAAACATCGAATACGGCAATGAAATCCTCGTCGGTAACAAACGCGACGACACTGTTGAAAGAAACCTACAACGAGCTGAAAGCTGAATAACCCGGCACCACGCATGCCCACCAAAAAGTTGAAGTGCGCATGGACGAATACTTGACCGTTGCGCAAAATCGGCATGTGAAACTGGGCACGGCGCAACGCGTGATCGCACGGGACCGAGATTCAGCTGAACGCTTGGGAGAGGATCGTCATCGAAGCCAGGATGAAAACGATGATGAAAGACGGCGCCGAAGATTTTTCTTGTTGTCTGAGGGATGATTGGTATGAAAATGGACATTAGGTTTTGGCTTTTCAGTGTCAGAGTGTTGGTGCTGCTGGCATGCGGATCGGGTTCAGTAGCTGTTGCAGCGAGCTGCCCAAGTGATGACTTCGCGGCGTTTGTGAAAGAATTTTCAGCCACACCCGAAGTGCGCCAGGCTTTTAGCGCATCGCCATTGCTGAAGCTGGAGGTCGCCGCTGATGGAAGCAAACCCAGAGTGATACAGAAAAAAATAACGTCTCTGGACGCGGACGAGTTGAATCTATTTTCCTTGAAGTCTGGTTTGATCGTTCAGGTTAAGTTACCGAACAGGCTCATTGCACGAGACCAGCAAGGTTCAGTTTTGAAAATACTCACCTTCAAGCACAGTGATTGCTGGGTGGTTAATCGCCTTGAGGATTGGTCTCTCGAAACGGTGCTGGATGCTCAGGCGCAGGCCTCCGCACTGCCGGCAGATGAGCGTGCATTGCGCAGAGGAGCGATGTTTAACGATTTAGGCATTTATGTGCAGTCAGACTCTTCAGCTCAGTTGTACGAGGCCGCCTTGGACAGTTACCTTGATGGCGCACAAAAAGGATCGGCTGAAGCGGCATTCCCTGCGGCCAGCATAAGCCTTTCAGGGCAGGCGCCGCAGTTAGCCACGCCCAGGATCTACGACCTTTTGATCACTGCCTCAAACAGGATTGCTGACGCGGGTGTCGCATTAGCTGAGTTTTATTGTGATGAGGGGGAGTACGACAAGTCGCGCGCTTGTATCAATCCGCAAAAGTCACTCGCTTCCCTTGAAGGTGCTGCGAGACAGGGCTCAGCAAGCGCGCTGATTCAGTTGGGTGAGTCTTATGAGACAGGTAAGCTGGTTTCGAGAGATCTGCCTCGAGCGATGGCGTGTTATCTGGATGTTGAGAAGAGCCAACGTGAGATCGGCGCACGCGCCGTGGCACGCTTGGCGATGCAAGGCGTTGCTGCTAACAGCGCAATTCAGTGTCTTTAAAGCAGGAAGCTTCCGATGAGCACAGGACTACTCGAGCAACGAGCAAAATACCCGCGCAGCCAGAATGAGTACGGCTTAGGCGGACACGGTACGCCAGATACCCGTGGTGATAACGTTAAGACGGAACTTTAAATTGAAAAGTTCTAAGATTTTCGGCTTCAAATATGCTGTTGTATTGTCATGCTTTAGCAGCATGGTTTTCGCTGACGGCCTCGACCTCGTTGGAGCGAATGGTGCTAAGTTAAAGTTTAGTGGGTGGCGTGCTGAAAGTTCAGTTTGGCAGCAAGTCAGCTACGAAAATTCCAATACTCGCTTTTCTATTTACGATCCTTTTCTGAGTAATGATATAGGCGTTGGCGCAGGTATAAGTTCGGACGCACTTGCACCTGATAGAAGCTTAGTCGTTTTGCAACGATCGGTTTTCGGGGTGCTAAATGATGGTGAGCAAATTAGCACAACAGAAAAAAATTATTGCGATATGATTTCTCTCCAGTCCGGATGTGTATTGCTTACTCGACCTGCGCAATTTTGTTCAGGAAGTTGGAAGGTTGGAGAGTGGATCACTGATGCCGGAGAAATAGTTAAACCCGAACTCGAAATAATATCGCCGCAAGATTTAGTCAAATCAGTTATTAACATTGCTGATAAAACGTCTCGGAAAGAAGCGATTAAGTCAGAGATGTTTATGGGCGCTCAATCTTATATGGCCTGTTTTTCGCCTGCAAAAAATGTTCAAGCGATGAATGATATCGGCTTCTATTTGGCGAAGGCTGGCGACGACGTTACAGCACTGCAGATATATAAAGGCGTAGAAGTCGCCGGCAAAAGAACTGTCTTGATGTTAAATATAGCAGACTCTCTTTGGAATACTGGACGTAAGGTTGAAGCGAAAGAGTATTATGATCGGTATTTAGAATACCTGTCTGTTAAGGGCGGTCTAACTAAGGTTCCTGCACGGGTTATTGATAGATTGGCAAGCATAAAAAGGGAAGAACGTTAAACAGCTAGCGCCCTAAGTCGAAACACGTCAATCGAGGGGTCCTGGGTAGCCAGGACGCATACCAGCAGACAGATATAAAAACTTAAAGGTATTTTAAATGGTTAATAAATACTGGTCGGGTCTATCACTAGCGTTTATTTTTTCCTCTATCTGTTATGCAGGTGAAAACACGGTCGCTATCAAGGGGTGGAAAGATAATTTATTAACCTTTCGACAGTTTGATCAGCGATATGGAGGATGGGCCGATGTTGAGTTTAGTAATGCGGGCGATAGGTTTCGATTATATGCGATAGAAAAAGGCGTCGTAGCTAACCCATACGAGGAGATATTGTCTCCCGACAAAAAATACTTAATGGTACAAAGAACAAACGCTGGAGAAATAGTTGATGAACAGGGTAACAGCATAATTTCGGCGCAGGCTTATTGCGACATGGTTTCTTTGGAAACTGGTTGCGTGAAAAACGTCGGTTCAATTCAACAATGCGATGGTATTTGGGTAGCGCAAAAATGGAAGACCTCGACGGGCGATGTGTTTGATTTTTTAAAAGAAGGTCTCTCGCCAAGTCAGTTGGTGTCAAAAACATCAAGTTTATTACCCGATGAAGGTCGTTTAAACTCTTTGAGAGAATGGCTATTTATGGGCGCAGAGTCTTATATGGCATGTTTTCCACAAAAGGAAAATATTTCGGCTTTAAACGACATAGGATTTTACTTGGCAAACGAGGGGGAGCATGTTATTGCGATGCAAATTTACAAGAGACTGTTAGATATTGCACCGAGTAGGATCCCGCTAAAACTGAATACCGCCGACTCGCTGTGGGCGCTGGGTGAACGAAATGAAGCCAAGTTATATTATGCTGAGTATCGCGATGCAATGATGCAAAACGGTAACAGGGCGAAAATACCCAAGCGCGTTGAGTCGAGAGCTGAATGAACTGCGAGAAAAAGCCTGGAAATAGCTAATGAGGCTTATAAATAGGATCGCAACATGTAGATGGATTTGCATCATTTGATTGTTATTATAAATGTAGGGCGGGGAGAGTGTTTGTCTACCTTTTGAGTATAACGATTTTTATAAAAGGGTCTTTATAATGCGGCATTATATGGTTTTAATCGCTTTGGTTTTATTTTTTGTTGGCGAGTCAGTAAAAGCTGATGAGCGATATTTGCAAGGTCGACTCATTCAAGGCCCCTATAAGACAGCGGTAGTTGATGGGGGGGAATTATCAGTTCTGGAAACCGGCGATGAAGAATTCCCAGTCTCGTTAGTCTTGGATGTGATAGGTGCAGATGGCGTCAAAACGAGGCAGTTGGTAGATAAATACGATGTGGCCGGGTCTAGCCCGAAGGTCGAGTCAATATTTTTCTATCCCGTGAAGGGTAAAATCAATGTTTTAACGTTGGTATCTTGGGAGTTAACAAGCAGAGGCGATGGGACGTACGGCACACTTTATCAAGTCTTCGGCTATTATAAAAAATCTAACAACACACTGTCTGCGAACAAGTTAATTGAGTTTGATGGGCGGCTTGGTGGTATTGAAGGTTTTCAAAGTGGGGTGCCGCAGAGTTTTAAGTATAAAAATGCAGCAGCGATAAAGGCCTATTTAAAAGCTCAGTAATTATGTGTGAGCTAAAATATTCTCGGCGTTAGGTATCGAGCCAATCTGATCACCATCGACCACTGAATTTGGATTGTATTCGGAGATAGTATGAACGTCATTAAGCCCGCGGTGGTGTTGGTGTTGAATTTTTTTGCGATGGGCGCTTTTGCATGCGATTTTCCTAAAGAGCGAGCTTTTGAACCGATTCCTATCAAAGGAGGCGCAATAATTTTTGATTTTGCACCTATCGAAAATGAATCGGTAGATAAAAATCAGACATCTGAATTAGGAATTGATATAAATTTTTTAAGTTGCTCCGATGGTTCCAGGAAAACAATTGGCCAATTACCCTATTTGGCTGAGACAGGAAAAGTCAGAGACGCGTTCCTCTATAAAACTGATGGCGGAAGCACCAACGATTTATTTGTGATTCATAGCGTTGAAATTCGTTCTGATACCGGAGTCAGATACTCGGGGGAATATTACACGATAAGCATTTATAAAAATGACGGGGATAGGTATGTGTATGATGAAGGTTTATCGAAATATTTTGGTAATGGTGCAGATATTTTAGCGGAAAATTATGAAGACTTAATATATACGTTCCCGTACAAGAGCAAGGTGTCTATTTTGAAAAAACTAAACTCAGAGTCCTATAGAAAATGGCGTTCAGGCGACCCGGTGAATCTGGTCATAAACAAAAAAACGCTACTGTACAGATCTCCAGTCTTAACAGAGGTGACGAGTATGTATCTAGTGCCAGGGGATCTCGTTTCTCAGGAAGCTGTCGAGAGCGGGTGGTTATCTATTGTATATAAAACGTTGAAAGGTAGGTATATTCATAGCTGGATTCAATGCGCAAACGCCAATGGCTGTTAAAATGCTATCGCTAACCGCTAAATCGTATGCCTGCTCTAGAGATATGCCGCAAAGCCCGTGATAGCTAAATAATAGAAATGCAATTCCCGCTACAGAAATACCTGAAGTTTAAAACTCCAAGGAATCGGCCCGTAGTGAAAATCCACTTCAACATTGTATTCTCTTTTTCGGCATTATTATTTTCCGTTTCGGCGATGGCTGGAAATAACCTCTCATTGTATGCGTCATCCTCGGGAAGTGCGGTTCTCACAGAGGCAGATAACCATAAATCGATATTAGTTTTTGCTGGGGGGGGATGAGTCTGGAGAAGCGACAGCAGGTGGTTGTGTGGTTGCTGCGAATTTATTAACTATCAAAGGTGGCTTTGAAGGTAAGCTAGTACCGGTGACGACTGAGATCAACAGCTATGACAAAAGCCAGGCTCAGGGAAGAAGTATTAGTATTGAAATGCAGTCTGACGCAATAGTTATAAATGATGTGGATTTTGTTGGGCTGTGTAGTTTAGACAGTAGCTTGGTTAATGTATATCAACACATAGGCGTTAGTGATAGGAGATATAAAAATATTTACGCAGAAATGATGGAGATTGCTCATACTGATGCCCTGGCGATGTTTAAAGGCGGCAGAGTTATGGACGCAATTACAAGGCTTTCGAGTTTTGCAGATGGTTACGACGTATCTTGGTTGACGAATAAAGATGTAGGGAGAATCGTAATTTCTGCGATTAATGATTATGCATTTTTTCTACAGCAGAATAACAGTGCTATGGAATCTATTACCTTCCTGAATGATGTCGTAAGCGCCGATCCCGGCAGAGCCGTAGCTTGGTTGAACTTGGCAGATTCAAACTGGATAATTGATAAAAACAACGAAGCAGTCAAACAATACATTGAATATAAAAAACTTATGTTGCTAAAAGATAAAAAATCAAAAATTCCCCTGAGGGTGATAGAGCGTATAAACACACCTGTCGGCTCTTGACTTAAACGTTTTGAATGCTTTAATCGTTGCGCCAGAAGTGGATGACTTTTGCTAGCGGGACCAAGGTCAGCCAGGCATGACCAAGCGAGGCTTCGGGGGTTGCCTGCAAGTGCTGTCATTCAGCGTCAGTAAGGCGAAACTGACCTATACCTTGCCCTACATCTGCCGAACAAGAGGGCGTGCGACTACTTCCAGATACATTATCTACTGCCGTAGTATGCTGGTGATGGTATAAATTTTGAAAAATCTCACAAAAAATGATGAACGCTTGATGGAGTTATCACCGCATGGACAGTTATTTTTCATCACGTTATTGGATTTTGATCACTCTTTTCTTGGCGCCCGAAATTTCTTATGCTTCACCTCTTGCCTTCGACAGTTATAAGGTAAGCGAAGTATACCGCGGCGCGCACAAGCTGAAGGCTGGAGCGCAGGGCGATAAAAATTTGGAGGAGGTACGAAAAAATGCGCTGAAAGTGCCAGTCAACTTCGCCGGTCATTATGTCATCTATACCATTGGGTGCGGTGGGGGCACCTTATGTGGTGAAATATTGGATGTAAAAACAGGCGAAGTGGTTGAGTCCTTTCCTAATGCCTATTATATAGATGGGGAAGATGGCACTGCCCCGTTTGCTGCTGCGTCCGAGCCAGATAGCCGATTGCTAATTATCACTGGGGTCGCCGCCGATACGGAAACGGGTATGAAGGGCGAGGAGTTAGATCAAGGTAGCAGACAGCGCTACTATGAGCTTGTAAATAACAAACTGTTATTAATTAACATTGTTCAAAAATAGCTCATGCTTTATTTTGGTTTCTCCGCACTTTTAGAAAGTAAGCGCGCAAACGGCTCGCCAAACTTATATCTAAATTACTGCTGTTAAAGAGGCGCGTTTAAGTGAAAAATTTAAAGGTCATTAATATAATCAAAATTCAGGCAATGTTTCTAACGTCGCTAGTTATTGTTACTGGTCCTGCGTTAGCTGGAGAAGACGTGAAAACGGTAGATGCGCGCTCCTTTAGTGAAGGTTGTTATGGTTACCTGACCGAGTTGGTGAGAAGCAGCAATTTCCCTTTTCGATATACGACTCGAGACAAGGTAAATTTGTTGATTGACGATGATGACGGTGAGCGCGTCTTTGCACAGCTACATTATGAAACCTCGGGTGAGGGTATCGTCGGCTGGGTGACATATTATATCAATGATCAATTGCTAGTTAACTCATCGGCCGATCTTGAGGAGCCTATTGCATTAAATTATGATAAAAAATATGCAAAGCAATATAAGGATTGCGCATCAAAGCATGGCCATCACCAAGAGTAACTGAGTGCGTGCCTCCCTTGTCATTGGAATTTTCGGACCTCAAAGCTGATGATATTTTCGATGGCAGAGCTTTGAGGCTTAAAGAAGAAGGTGTGTCTGCCAAGGTGAGTGAAGACAAAGCTTATTTGTATTCGGATTCATCAGAATCTTCACGCCTAAAAAGTTACTTGGTAAAAGGGGATGACGTTAAATTATTAAAATTCAGCGCCGGCTTTTTAAAAGTCACGTACATCAATAAAGACGGAAAAACATTGACCAGATGGATTAGTTTTTCCTCGTTAATTTAAGATTGTTCGTTGTGCTGTGACGCCGATTCATAATAGTACTCAACATTACGCTGGATAGGAGGGGTTATGTACTTAGGGCACTTAAGCGAGATAGCCAATAAAATTGTTTCTAGCGCACTATTCTCGCTGTTGCTGTTAAGCTCGGCAGCATTTGCGGCTACTCCACAATTTTCAAGTTATAAAATTGACGATATTTATGCCGGAAAAAACGCTCCATTAGTTATTAGCGAAACCGCGGGTGCACAGTGGAATGATTTAAGGCGGGCCGCTGCAAAACAACCCGTGAATTTTGCAGGGCATTATATTTTATTCACCGGCGACTGCGGCGGCGCTTCAGTGTGTGGGGAAGTCATTGACGCAAAGACAGGCGTTGTTGCGAGAAGCCTGCCGAATGCTTATCTGGCCTATAATGAGGATACCGAAGAGTCATTTGATATTGATTATAAAGTTGATAGTAAATTGATAATTATAACTGGACTCGCCCAAGATAGTGAGGTTGGCGTTAACAAGGAGCTCGTCTCGCGTGTCTATCGCACTCGATATTATAGTTTTGATGGCGTTGATTTTAACATGATATTTAGTGAGGATAACTAAGTTGTATGATGTCGGTTGTATTCAATTGAACAGATATGGCGCAGCTATAAGAATAGATAACGACTAAGATCGTGCAAGCGTTTTAAATGCTGTAGGGTAAGTTAATGGATTTTTTGACAAGGAATGACAATTGAAATTTATTGTTTTGTTTTGCTTGTGTCTGCATCGACTTTTTTATTTGCAGGTAAGGTGCTGCCACAACACGAGTCTTGCACGGTCGGTCAGGACAACGCAAATAGCTGTGATGTTGTACTTGATAGCGGCGGCTTCTTAATTGAAGGGGTTTCAGGACATAAACTCTCCGTCGTTTCTGAGAACACAGGAATGATGAGTGCTAATTCGCTCTATAAATACAGTGATAGGTACATCCTTGAACACCTGGATTTTTCATCTTCGCAAGCGCGACAGTGGATAATTTTTGATTATATTGATCGAAAGATTGTCATTGATAAGGTTTACAGTTTTTCGCAAGCGTTATCTTCGAAGTCGGTACTGTTATGGTACGGCTACGAGTGCCGCGGGAGCGGTGAGGCAGCCGTGCATAATAACGACGTCGCCTTTAGTGACGCTGTTGTAGCAGCATTTTGTGGAGAGGCGACTCAGGATAATTTAAGAGTGAAAAGAGGTGCAGCTGATTCAGCGGATGGCGACGCCCTTAATCTTGATATTCCAGTTTACCGGAATAAAAAAATAGTCGGCGAGGCATCCTATTTCTTTTTTGACTCGGATAAACCGGATTTATTCCAGATGGCCTGTTATTTAAATTGTGCCTTGTCGTCTCGTCACCCTGCGACGACATACATCGGAAGGGTTTCTAAGTCTGCGTGGTTTGTTAGTCAACTCATTGAGCAGGGATGCAACAGCCGCGGGGCGTATAGTTACAGAACCTCACAGCAAAAAATTGTGCTTAGCGGATGCATCGGGGCAGGTAAGGTTAACCTCATAGAATTCAGTTCGGGTAAAGCTTCCGAGCGTGCAGAGTTTTCTGGCTCATCTGACGGTGAGGGATACCGCGGAGAGTGGGTGTCCAAGTCAGGCGATAACAAAAGATTCGCGTTTTTCATGTATCCTTCGACCGTTTTTTAAGCGTATGGGTGGTACTCCAGACAATTTCGTCAAGGTGTAAATGTTATGCGAGCGTTAATGGTAGTTGGCAGGGTATGCGTAATTTCTTGTATTCTGTACGCTTCAATCGGTTGCGTGTTCGCGGACGCTCGGTGTGGGGCTACTGCTTTAACCAATGCGGATATTATTAATTGCTCAAGCGTCGCCTATAAGAAGATCGATAAATTACTGAATGAGCAATACAAGGCCTTGATGCTTGAGCTTGATACTCCTCTTAAAGCAGATCTCTTGGCTGCCCAGAAAAACTGGATTAAGCTTAAAGATAGCTATTGCGAAGATGAAAACAACGCGGCTTCCGGGGCAGAAGCACCGATAGAAAGTTTGTCTTGTGAGACTCAGCTAACCAGTTTTCGTTTAAATGAAGTTATCTATTTACGGACTGGCGTGATTGGAGATGGATTTTATAAGGCGGTTTCAATCGTGAATAAGGCATCTGCTTCGATGGATTACGCCAAGGCTGTGAAATACATGGCCGGCGATGTTGATTTGGGGTCTCTGTGGGCGACGTACGCTCAGCAAAATTGCGCGCTTTCTAATACGTTGTTCGGCGAGGTTGCGGAGCGCTGTAAGGCAAGAATGCAATTTCAAATGCCAATCTATTAAAGACCTACAGGGATGCAGAGCATGATTAATGATAATGGTTCGTCTGCTCGGCCAATGATAAAATCTATGGATACTCATTTTGGATGTGTGCTGGGTGAATAGTTATTTGAAGTTTACAGGGACGCTATTTCTTTTTACCTGTCTTTGCGCGCCGCCTGCCTACGCGTGCGAACCCGATAAAAGCGATGCATCGTATCCTCCGCTTTCAGTAGGTGGTGGTTTTTTAGTCTTCGGTCCAGTTGCAGTGCTTGAAGACGAAGGCAAATCAACTCCGGAGATGGGTATTGGCGTTAGTTTTATTGATTGCTCTACAGGCGCGATAAAATTTATCGCCAGATTGCCGTACGTTGCGGATCCAGGAGTGGTAGAAGATGCTTTTGTAGCGGATGTCGCGCCTGGTAACACTACGATTTTCATCATTCACAGTGCGCCGATTCGGGCATTTACCGGCGTCAGCTATGGTAGCGATTATTTCAGTGTGATGGTCTTTCATCAAAAAGGTAAAAATTTTCTGCTCGATCAGAAACTCACTGATTATTTAGGGAGCGGTGCTGATGTAGTCATTCATGCGGCCGATAACGATATCTCTATTTACACCTACCCGTACAAAGCGCGTGGTGCAATTATCGATAAGTTAAAGTCTAAAAGCTACAAGCGCTGGCTGAGCGGCTCGCCGACAGAATTGACGGTTGCTCGTAAGGCGGTGATATATTCTTCAATGACCGTTGCAGACCCGACTAAAATGTATTTGGTAAAAGGGGATAAGGTGATGCAAGAGTCTGTTTCGGCTGGGTGGGTCTCCATTTTATATAAAACGGTGAAAGGCAAAAAAATACGTGGCTGGTTATTATGTGACGATGTGGGTGGGTGCTGAACAAGCGCAAAGCACGTGCAGACAGTGACCTTTTTGAACAATTTTTCACTGTGACAGGGGGAGCCTTAATTAATGAATAAGCTTGTAATGGCTGCAGCATTCGTCTGGTCTGTTGCCGCGCTTGCGGAAAATAAAAGTTATGACCTCCATCCTGCTTTCAATGACGCAATAAAGGCAGAATTTACACAGGTAATAGGTAATAACGGCGAAACAGTTTCAGCTGTTTTGGTCGATAAAAACGGTAACCAATTTAACCTTCCCGACACCTGCGAGCCTGAAGGTGGGAATGCGGCGCTAAAAGATGCATTCATCGTCAACGCAAAAAAAGCATACTTCTTGTTTATATGCGCATGGCCCGTTCGGCATCCGGGACTCGGTTTAAATGGTACTCAATATGAGACGTTTGTATATGAGGGCGACACGCTAGGTCAGCTTAAGAAAAACGTTGCATTCTCTCAAGCGCTTTCTGGTTACGAGGGAAGTCTGGAGGAGGGTGGAGTTAGTTATGCGTGGTATTTACCTCGTCAAATCGCCAGCCAAAAAGTGACGGAACTTGAGTTGGGTAACCCTACGGATTCGTTAGGGCTGGCTCACCATGTGGTATTGGCTCGTTTGAAAGACAAGGACTATGCAGGGGTCAAGGCCTATCTGGACCCTGACAGGCTCGACCAATTAAACAAAGACTTTCCCGTCAATACGTCAAATTGCATCATTTATAACGATTTCGGTTACGCACTTGCCCAGGCAGGCGACAACGCGTCAGCTTATAAGCTGCTTAAAGCTGTTGAGTTGGTTTCTCCAGATCGAATAGTTCTGAAACTAAATATAGCGGACGTGTTGTGGTCATCCGATAAAAGCGCATCAAGGATTTACTATAAAAAATATGATGAGTCTATGCGCCAGGCTGGAAAAGAAAAGCTAATCCCCAGGCGGGTAGTTGACCGAATCAATTCAATTTGAACGCAGCGACTCAAAGAGTCGGTGTTTTCCTCGGTTGCCGCGCGCAACCGTCAATCGCCCACGTCAGACCTTCTAATGCGTTGCGCCTTGGCTTCACCCGCATACACACCAAGCTTCTCTTGCTGAGCAGCCAGCAACGCACAGACTTTCATCAGCGTCGCTGTTTCATCAGGTGTTTTGCCAATGGCCGCCATGGCCGTCAGCTCAACCACCGACCATCCAATAACAGCCGCGGCATCTTCCAGGTCATAAAACAGTTCTTGCTGAGCGGTTCTGGGACCGTCGAGATCGTTTATCAAAAAGTCATCCTGATCAAAATGGCGTCGCACAACCCCATTCTGCCTTTGATGCGCACGCTGTGCCAATCACCCGGCAGCGTCGAATCAGGCGTGCCTAAACCGGTGAGATGGTCGCGAGCAAGCCAATGCCGATGGTCAGCACTAAAAAGCCGAACAGAAAAAGTGCCATCTTGGTCATAACGCCTCCGAAGGGAAGGGGACGGCAGGAATGTTCCTGCCGCGCTCGACAAGGGTGTCGGGAATGGGCGTATTGTCCGCCCCTGGCGGTTTTCAATACAGACGCAGATGGCAAATAAAAAACCGTATCAGATGCCGCGTGTATTTTTTAGCCTTCATGTAAGCTTGATGCGAGCCTGCGAATGCAATGACCCGCTTTTGCCAGGGTAAAGCGCGGCGGGCATCGCCGGTTGTTGATCGGCCGTGCGCATCATGTGTTGGCGTCTGCGCAGATCCTGGATAACTGGATGCCACGTTTTCGCCGTTTCGGCAGCCCAATCCTCTAAGATGGCGCCCACGGCATCAACAATAAGCGTGGGCTGACCCTCAATGGAAAGACGCCAGTTCAGCGGTGGCATGCAAGGCAAGAACCTGCGCTATCTGAATGAACATCCTCAGCAGCCGTCGCCGGTCACCCGCGTCGGCTTTTTGCTGCTTGAGCACTTCTCCCTGCCAGCCTTCACCCAGGCTCTCGATACGCTGATCACTGCCAACCTGTTACGCCCTGAACTGTTTGCCACGCGCACGTTCGGCTACGGCGAGGGCGAAGTGATCAGCGACCTGGGCCTGGTGATCCGCCCCGATGCACGCCTGCAACTGTCGGCATTGCCGGGCCTGGAGTTGCTGGTGATCTGCGGTGGCTTGCGTACCGCGCTCAAAGCCGATGACGCGTTTATCCAGCTGTTGCGCAGCGCTGCCGAACACGGTGTAAGACTCGCAGGGCTGTGGAATGGCGCTTGGTTTCTTGGCCGCGCCGGCCTGTTGCAGGGTTACCGCTGCGCCATCCACCCGGAACATCGACCGGCGCTGGCGGAGGTGTCCAAAGCCGCTCAGGTGACCAGCGAACCTTACGTGATCGACCATGACCGCCTGACGGCCGCAAGCCCGTCGGGTGCTTTTCATATGGCGTTGGATTGGATCAAAGGCCTGCATGGCAAAGCCCTGGTCGAAGGCGTTGAAGACATTCTGGCCTTTGAGGAGTCGCGCTACCGTCGCATTAAACCCACGGAAAACCTGTGCGTCAGCGCGCCGCTGCGCGAGGTGGTGAAGCTGATGGACGCCAACCTCGAAGAACCCTTGGCGCTGGACCAACTGGCAGTGTACGCGGGCCGCTCGCGTCGCCAGCTCGAACGGCTGTTCAAGGAGCAACTGGGCACTACACCGCAGCGCTATTACCTGGAATTACGCGTCACCGAGGCGCGGCGGTTGTTGCAGCATACGGAGCTGTCGCAGGTGGAGGTGCTGGTGGCGTGCGGGTTCGTTTCGCCGAGTCATTTCAGTCGATGTTACAGCGCCTATTTCGGATATCGCCCCTCGAAGGAGAAGCGACGGGTGAAGTAGCATGGGCGCCGTTGACTCATTTTTTGCACGCGTTTTGATCAAGGAGCGCCGTTGTCTATTACGCTTTCAGACCGCTATCGCGGTAGTTTGCTCGGCTTGGCCTGCGGTGACGCAGTGGGCACCACCGTCGAGTTCATGCCGCGCGGTTCGTTTACGCCGGTTACCGACATGCTCGGCGGCGGCCCATTCAAGCTCAAACCTGGCCAATGGACAGACGATACGTCGATGGCGTTGTGCCTCGCCGAAAGCCTGTTGCGCAAGGGCGGCTTTGACGCCAAAGACCAGATGGGTCGCTACCTGAATTGGTGGAAGTGGGGTTACCTGAGCGCCACCGGCGAATGTTTTGATATCGGTATGACCGTGCGTGAGGCATTGGCCACATTCGAACAAAGCGGCGAGCCCTTCGCCGGCTCTACACATCCGTATTCCGCCGGCAACGGTTCGATGATGCGCCTTGCGCCTGTGGTGTTGTACTTCTTCCCCAGCGCGCAAAACGTCCGCATATTTACCATCAAAAGCTCATGCACCACGCATGCGGCTCAGGAGGCAATCGAATGTTGTGTGGTGCTGGCGTGCGCCATCAGCAACGCCCTGAGCGGAGCCTCGAAAGATGACGTGTTGAGCCTGTCACCCGGTGGCTTGACCGCGCCTGAAGTGATTGCCATCGCAGGCGGCGAGTATCGCCATAAATCACGCGATGAGATCACAGGTTCCGGGTATTCAGTGGCGTCTTTGGAGGCCGCGTTTTGGTGCTTCCAGCACACCGACAGCTTTGCCGACGCCGTGCTCGCCGCTGCGAATTTGGGTGACGATGCGGACACCACCGCAGCCATCGTGGGGCAGTTGGCCGGAGCGTACTACGCTGTGCAAAGCATTCCGGCGGGCTGGCTGGCGAAGCTGTGGATGCGCGATGAGATTCAAGAGATGGCCGATGCGCTGTTAAACGCATCTCAAACCCGCGCTTAAACAGCTCGGTCGATGGGTTTAATCAGAACCGGTCCAGTCGATAAAGCGCCGACGACGGCGTTGAAGTCGCCAACCGCGCAACCATTTCCGCCGTCACCGCCGCCTGCGTCAAGCCTAAATGCTGGTGCCCGAACGCAAGCAACACCCTGCCGTCGCACACCTGATCGATAATCGGCAGCGAGTCGGGTAACGACGGCCGGAACCCCATCCACGCTGTCGCGCCTTCTGCGCTCAGGTCCTCACGAAACAAGCCCTGGCTCAGCCGGTGCAACTGCCAGGCGCGTTGCATATTCGCCGGCCGCTTGAGCCCTGCGAACTCAACCGTGCCGGCCAGGCGCAGGCCGCCGGTCATGGGCGTCATGATGAATTTGCGCTCGAACGACGTCACCGCAAACGGCAGGCGATCGTGTTCGTGGGGCAGCATCAGGTGGTAACCGCGCTCGGTGTCCAGCGGGATTTTTTTGCCGGTCAGTGCCGCGGTGAGCTTGGCCGAGTGGGCGCCGCATGCGATCAGCACCTGGCGTGCGGTAAACGAGCCTTGGTCGGTGATCAGCGACACGCCGTCCGCCTGCAGCCGCCCATCCAGCACGCGTTGCTTGAGAAACTGCACGCCTTCGGTCTTGGCTGACCTCACCAACTCGCAGACCACTTGGTAGGGGTCCAGAAAATGCCCGGTACTCGGGAAGAACAGACCGCCTTTGAGCGCATCGCTCAACTGCGGCGCTAGCGTGCGAATCGCATCGGCTGACCATAACGCTACCGCGACGTTTTGTTGCTGCATACGCTGGCGCAGCGCATCGATCGCTCGCCGTGACTCGGCACGCTCGAACACCAGCAGCGAGCCGTCTTCGCGCAGCAGGTGCGCGCGATCAATTGAGCGCAGCAAGCGTTGCCAGGCGCCCAGGCTGCTTTCATTGAGCGCACGCAGGCCCGCCACCGTGCGCTGGTAGTTCGCCGGGCGCAGGTTCAACAGCAGGCGCGCGAACCAGGGCAGGGCGCGGGGCAGGTATTGCCAGTCCAGGCGCAGCGGGCCCAGGGGGTCCATCAGCATGGCGGGCAGCCGCGTGAGGATCGAGGCGTCGGCAATCGGAAAAACCTGCTCGGTCGCCAGGTGCCCGGCATTCCCGTACGAGGCGCCCATGCCGGGTGCCTGCGGGTCGATGACCACCACGCGCTTGCCCTGACGCGCGAGTTGCAAGGCACAGGCGACACCCATGATACCGGCGCCGACAACGGCTATATCGGCGCTGTGAGTGTCGGGCATGGCCTAGGCCTCAATCTCGGCCGACCAGTGGGCGTACCACTGGCGGAACAGCGTGTACTGTTGCTCGGCGTAACCGCGCTGGGCATCGCTGAGCGCATCGGTTGGGTTGAAATGCAGGGCATAACCCTGGTCACCGTTGAGTACCATCAGGTGCTTGTAAAACAGCACCAGGTCGCAGCCTTCGTCAAAAGACGAGAGCACGCCCAGCGCAGCTTCCAGCTCGCGGGCCAGGCGGCGGGCCTTGGCGTCACCGTTGGCAGCTTGTTTGCTCAGGGCCACCAGGTGCAGCACTTCGCGTGGCAGCGCGTTGCCGATGCCAGTGATCGCGCCGGTCGCGTTGCAGTTAACGAAACCGTGCACCACTTGGGTGTCGACGCCGACCATCAGGCTCACGTTTTGGTCTTGGGCGGTGATGTTTTCCGCCGCGTAACGCAGGTCGGCAGCGCCGCCGAACTCCTTGAAGCCGACCAGGTTCGGGTGTTCGCGGCGCAGTTCAAAGAACAGCTCGGCGCGGGTCGCAAAACCGTAGTAAGGGCTGTTATAGATCACCGCCGGCAAGTTCGGCGCGGCCTTGAGGATGGCTGAGAAGTGCGCCTTTTGCGCGGTGGTCGAGGCGCCCCGGGACAGCACGCGCGGAATCACCATCAAGCCGTGCGCGCCGACTTTTTCGGCATGTGCAGCATGCGCCACCGCCTCACGGCTGTTGACTGCGCCGGTGCCGACGATGGTCGGCACGCCAGCGGCCACCAGGCGCGCCACGCCTTCCTGGCGCTCGGCCTCGGTGAGCAGAGGCCAGTCACCCATGGAGCCGCAATACACCACGGCGCGCATGCCGATTTCGGTCAACTCGTGGCCCTTGGCAACCAAAGCGTCGAAGTCCGGTCGACGCTCAGGCGTGCACGGGGTCATCAACGCGGGGATGCAACCGGTAAAAATTGTGTTGTGCATGGCGCTAGCTCCTTGCAACGTTCGATAAAAGTAAGACGAGGCTCAGATGCCCCAGGCGAAAGGGTCCTGCTCGTCGATCAGCAAGGTGCTGTCGGCGGTCATGTAGGCGCGGCCGGTAATGAACGGGCTTACACGGTCGCCGTCCCATTCATAGTGGGCCTGGAACAGGCTGCCGGTGATGCTCGCTTGCACCCACGACGCGCCAGGGCTGAGTGTTCCGTCGGCGGCCAAACACGCGAGTTTGGCGCTGGTGCCGGTGCCGCAGGGCGAGCGGTCGTAGGCCTTGCCGGGGCACATCACAAAGTTGCGGCTGTCGGCCTGGGCGTCGTCGGCGAACAGCTCAACATGGTCGATCAGTGCGCCGTCGGCCGCGTAAATGCCTTGGGCTTCGAGGGCCTTGAGCATCGCCCAGGTGTAGTCGGTGAGGGCGTCAACATTGTCCATGTGCAGCGTTTGACCGTGCTCCGACACCAGAAAAAACCAGTTGCCGCCCCAAGCGATCTCGCCGTGCACCACGCCATAACCTGGCACGTCCACCGGCACCTGTTGGCGATAGCGATAGGCGGGCACATTGCGCAAGGTCACGGCGCCGTCTTCGTGCAGCGTCGCGGTCACGGCGCCCACCGGCGTGTCGATGCGATGAACACCGGGTTCGATGCGACCCAAGTGGTGCAGCGACGCAACCAGGCCGATGGTGCCGTGGCCACACATGCCGAGGTAGCCGGCATTGTTAAAGAAGATCACCCCGCACGTCGCGCCCGGCGTTACCGGCTCGCAGTACAGCGCGCCGACCAGAACGTCATTGCCGCGTGGCTCCAGCAGGCAGGCGCGGCGCCATGCATCATGTGCGTCGCGCAGGTTGTCGCGTTTGTCGGCGATGCTCGCGCCGGTAAGCTCGGGGAAACCCGTCATCACCAGGCGCGTCGGCTCACCGCCGGTGTGGGAATCAATCACGTGCAAGCGTTTCATAACAGGCTCCGTGCAACGGGCGGGGAAGGGCTCAGGCACTTTTTCTGTGGCCTTTTTGTGAGTTATTCGCAAGGCAGGCAGTGCGCACAGCGTGAACCGATCAAGGTGGCAACGATTGATGGTTTGCGTTCGCTGGAGTGACGAAATTGGCACAATTACCGCGCTCGACAGCACCGCAGGCATGCGGCACTCTGCTCGCAGTCAACCTGACAAATGCGGGGTGGAAGGCATGTTGCACAGCGTGTTTACGACCCTCTGCCAAGGCAGTGAGACGAGTCGCCCGCACAGCATCGAGCAGCTACTGTCCGGGGTCGCGCAGTTGTTGCCGATGCTCGATGTGATCCCCAATGCGACGATTTTCATCAAAGACATCAACGCCCGTTACGTGCTGGCCAACCGCACGCTGGTGCAACGCTGTGGCCTTAAACATCTGCAACCGTTGCTCGGCAAGACCAGCGCCGAGGTGTTCCCCGCGCAACTTGGCCCGGGTTACACCGAGCAGGACCGGCGCGTGCTGCAACACGGCGTGGTGCTGGAAGATCAGCTTGAACTGCACCTTTACGGCAGCCGCGAGCCCGGCTGGTGCCTCACGCATAAATCGCCGCTGTACAACCCTGCAGGCGACATCATCGGCCTGGCGGGAATCTCGGTCGACCTGCAATCGGCCAGCCAAACCCATCCGGCGTACCAGCGCCTGGCGGCCGTCGATGATCACATCCGCGCGCATTTCAACCGGCGCATCAGCCTCGCTGAGCTGACGCAGGTCGCCGGCATTTCCGTGGCGCAGTTGGAGCGCTACTGCAAACGCATCTTCCACCTGACGCCCCGGCAGATGATCCAGAAAGTACGCCTGGAACACGCGCATCAGTTGCTGCGCAGCGTGTTGCCGATCACCCAGGTGGCGCTGCAATGCGGCTACACCGACCACAGCGCGTTTACCCGCCAATTCAAGGCGTTGACCGGGTTTACGCCCATGCAGTATCGGCAGTTGCCCTGGTTAAGCGCATTGCGATGCAACGAATAGCCGCGTTTGCGGCTCCTATGCTTACGAGTAACCTTTTCACGACCACAGGTAATAGGCTTATGACGGCGGCGGACAACGATCATGTGAACTGGCTGGTGCAACAATCGATGCTCAACGCGGCGCGCCAACGCGCCAAGCTCTATTCGGGGCAGGGGCGGTTGTGGCAGCAGCCGTATGCGCACACTCGGCCGCGCGATGCTTCAGCCTTGTCCTCGGTGTGGTTTACCGCTTACCCGGCCTCGATTGTCACGCGTGAGAACGGCACAGTGCTGGAGGCGTTGGGCGATGAAAGCCTGTGGCACGCATTGTCGAAAATCGGCATTCAGGGCATTCACAACGGCCCGCTGAAAAAGTCCGGGGGCCTTTCCGGTACTCGGCATACGCCGACCATCGACGGCAATTTTGACCGCATCAGCTTCGACATCGACCCGCAACTGGGCACCGAAGCACAGTTGCAGGCGTTGACGCGCATGGCCGCCGCGCACAACGCGGTGATCATCGACGACGTGATCCCGTCCCACACCGGCAAGGGCGCAGATTTCCGCTTGGCCGAGATGGCGTATGAAGACTATCCCGGCCTCTACCACATGGTCGAGATTCGCGAGGAAGACTGGCCGTTGCTGCCGGATGTGGCCGAGGGGCGTGATGCGCAGAACCTCAGCCCCTTGCAGGTCGATGCGCTGCGCGACAAGCACTACATTGTCGGCCAGTTGCAACGGGTGATCTTTTTCGAGCCCGGCGTCAAGGAAACCGACTGGAGCGCCACCGCGGTGGTGGTCGGCGTCGATGGCAAACCGCGCCGCTGGGTGTACTTGCATTACTTCAAGGAAGGCCAGCCGTCGCTCAACTGGCTGGACCCCTCGTTCGCCGCGCAGCAGATGATCATTGGCGATGCCTTGCATGCGATTGACGTGATGGGCGCGAAGATCCTGCGCCTTGACGCGAACGGCTTCCTCGGCGTGGAGCGCAAGCTGGACGGCACCGCCTGGTCAGAAAGCCACCCGCTGTCGATCACCGGCAACCAGTTGCTCGGCGGTGCGATTCGCAAGGCCGGCGGTTTCAGCTTTCAGGAGTTGAACCTCACGGTTGACGACATTGCCGCGATGTCCCACGGCGGCGCCGACCTGTCTTATGACTTCATCACCCGGCCCGCGTATCAGCACGCGTTGCTGATGGGCGACACGGAGTTTTTGCGTTTGATGCTGCGCGAAATGCACAGCCAGGGCATCGACCCCGGCTCGCTGATTCACGCGTTGCAGAACCACGATGAGATGACGCTGGAGCTGGTGCATTTCTGGACACTGCACGCGCATGACAGTTACCTGTTCCAGGGCCAGACCTTCCCCGGCAGCATCCTGCGCGAGCATATCCGCGAACAGATGTACGAGCGCCTGGCTGGTGAACATGCGCCGTATAACCTGAAATTCGTCACTAATGGCGTGTCCTGCACCACGGCCAGCATCATCACCGCCGCCCTGGGTATTCGTGACCTGGACGCGATTACACCGGCGGACATTGAACAAATCCGCCAGATCCATTTGTTGTTGGCGATGTACAACGCCATGCAGCCCGGCGTGTTTGCCTTGTCGGGTTGGGACCTGGTCGGCGCGTTACCGCTGGCCGCCGATGAAGTCGCGCATTTGATGGCGGATGGCGACACCCGCTGGGTTCATCGCGGTGCCTATGACTTGGTCGACCTGAACCCGCACGCAGAGTGTTCGGCGGGGCAGATGCCGCGCGCCAAATCTTTGTACGGCAGCCTCAACAGCCAGCTGCAAGACCCGCAATCATTTGCCTCGCAACTGCAAAAAATTCTTGCAGTGCGCCGCGCTTACGACATCGCCGCCAGCCGCCAGATTCTGGTGCCGGAGGTCGAAAACCCGGGCTTGCTGATCATGGTTCACGAACTGCCGGCGGGTAAGGGCACGCAAATCACCGCCCTGAACTTTGGCGCCACCGCGATCACCGAAACCCTGCACTTGCCCGACATTGCGCCAGGGCCGGTGGTGGACATCATCAACGAGCGCGTCGAGGGCGATCTGACTGCCGACGGCGAATTCACCATCACGCTGGATGCGTATGAAGGCCTGGCGCTGCGAGTGGTCAGCCATTCACCGATGCTCTAGGCAACGCTTACGGCGCAAAAAAAAGCGGCGACTCAGTAATGAGTCGCCGCTTTTTTATTGGGCGTGCGCTGATGAGCGTGAGTGTCTGCCGCCAGGAAAAAACCGCCGGCTGAACTATGCTTGCCCTTTGCAATCGTATTGCGATCAACGAATGTGTCGACGGGGCAACATGGACAAGCGGCTGGCAGGTCTCTCATTTTTGTTGACGCTCGGCTGGATCAGCGCCGTCATATTCGTCATGTGGTTCTTTTCAAAGGCCTAGGTTCTACAACTCGACACGCGCGCTCGCCGCAGCAGCCCTGTTGAGCGAGGCAGTGCCGATCAGAGGCGCATGCCTTCAAACGGATTCCAGCCCTGTTGCCCCTTCACCTCTTTGAGGTAGTACGCATAGTTCGTCAGCACTGCGTACATGAACGAGAAACCCAGGCCGATGCCGTTATCCAGCGCTCTCGGAAGCTCCATGTCGAAGATCGCGAAGACGATGCTAACGGCGATATACACCAGGAACATGATGCCGAGCAGCGCCAGGTTCTTCTTCCACAGGCCCAGTACAAACAGGTAGATAGGGCCAAAGAAAAACGCGATCACGTTCGCGTTGATCAAGACCTTTTTACCGAAGGTCGGCAACGCTTTAAGCGCCGCTTTGTGTCGCGGGTCGTTCGGCGGGCCGTAGGTTTCAAAAAAATTGAAACGCTCTTGCCATTTTGGCTTGTGTGTCCCTGCCGCTTGCACCTGTTCTGTCGTGCTCATCATTGCTTCCTTGTGTTCCATCGATGGGTGTTTCTTCCGGTACTGTCCATTCATCTTTTTGCACTACGGCGTTTTCCAGCTCAGTCGCCGTTGGCATGGCTTATAAACGATTCGTTTAACGGTGTCGATGGATCGTGGTTGCCTGGCCCTGTGGGGCAGTGCGCAGTGCTTGAAGGGCAAAGAAGCGTCCTGCGCGCCTAAAAAATGATGGGCAGTCCGTGAGCGGTCTGTATTTCTTCGATCACCACCGTACTGTCCACCTGTTTGACGCCCGGCAAGCGCAGCAATACTTCACCAAGCAGCGCGCGGTACTGCGCCATGTCGCGCAGCCGAGCCTTGATCAGGTAGTCGTAGCGCCCCGACACCCAGTAACAATCGAGTACCGCCGGAATCTTCGCCAGTTCGCGCTTGAACTGCTTGCTACGGTCGCCGGCGTTGTCGGCCAGGGTGATTTCGATAAACACCAACATGCTCAGGTCCAGCACCACGGGGTCAATAACCGCGTGGTAGCCGGTGATTACCTTGTTCTTTTCCAGACGCCGCACACGGTCGATGCACGGGGCCGAGGTCAGGCCAACCGCCTCCGCGATGTCCTTCATTTGCAGCCGGGCGTTTTCTTGCAGATGCTGCAGTATGTTCAGGTCGATGCGATCCAGCACCCGCTCGGTTTTACGTTCTGTTCTCATCTATTCACGCCCCCAATGACCCCGCCGCCTTGGCCCGGATGCGTACGGCGTTGCCGGGCATGTAGGCCAGCGGCATCGTATCAAGGTCCACCACGGTGACTGAGTCCGCGATCGCACCGGCGCAAATGGCGCGTGCGATGGCTTGATTCACCGCCTCATCGATCCCGGCGTTCAACGACTTGTGCTCCAGCGACACGATCAACTCGACTTCCCCGCTGGCCTGGGCAATGGCGACCCCAATGGCATTGGCGACGCCAAAATTTTCTGGCCGGATGATCTGCGAGGCGCCCTCCAAGTGCGTCGGCAAAATAATCGCGCCGCCCCCCACCAGTACCACTGGCAGCGGCGCGCTGCTGGTTTTCATGCGATCGATGACTGCTTCGACCATGGCCACGTAATGTTCATACACCTGCTCTACCAATACCGCCGATAAGTCACTGACCCGTCGGCGATCACCAATATCCGCCAGCCCCTTGGCGACGGCGATATCGGTAATGGTCAAGGTTTGCCCACCAAACACCAGGGCTTCACGCGTCAAGCGGTAGCCAACACTGTCTGGCCCTATCTGGAAGCCGCCTTCGCCCACCAGGTGCACCACCGTGCCGCCGCCCAAGCCGATGGACGCGATGTCCGGCATCCTGAAGTTGGTTCGCACGCCGCCAATTTGCGCTGCAATCAAAGACTCCCGGGGAAAACCATCCGTGAGCATCCCGACGTCGGTGGTGGTTCCGCCAACATCGATAATCAATGCGTGCTCCAGCCCTGCCAAGTAGGAAGCGCCGCGAATGCTGTTGGTCGGCCCGGAGGCGATGGTCAAGATCGGGTAGGCCAGCGCATGCTCCAAGGTCATCAGCGTGCCGTCGTTCTGACCGAAGTACACCTTGGCGTTGACCTGATGGCGCTTCAAGGCCTCGACGAAAGCGGCTGCGGTGGTCCGGGCCGTGCGAAACAGGGCGGCATTGAGGATCGAAGCATTTTCGCGCTCAAGCAAGCCGATCGAGCCAATGGCATGCGACAGCGACACCGGAATGTCCCCCAGTTCTTCTTTGACCCATTGCGCGACCTGCAACTCTTGATGCGCCGACACCGGCGAGAACACCCCGCACACCGAAATCGCATCTACCTCGCCGCGCACGTCACGCAGGTGCCGGCGGATCTGCTGCTCGCTGAGCGCGCACAGGCAACTGCCGTCGTACTCGACCCCGCCTTCGAGCATAAACAGATGCTGGCCGAGCAGCGCCCGCAAGTCATCGGGTACGCCCTCCATGGGCGGAATCGCCAACGTCGCGGGCGCGCCCAGACGCAAATGTGCCACGGTGTTCAACGCCTTGCGTTCGACAATCGCATTGGTGCATTGGGTTGTGCCAAGCATCGCCTGGGTAATCGCCTCTCGCGGCACACCGGAGGCACCGAGTAACGTGGCGATGGCGGCTTCAATACCCGACATGACGTCCGCCGTCGTCGGCTCCTTGGTCTGCGCGATCACCTGGCCGGTCTCATCGAGCAACACCGCATCGGTGTTGGTTCCGCCTACATCGATACCCATCCGATAACTCATGACAGCGCTCCCTTGCCCGCCACCAGGGTGGCCAGCGGTACGTAATCCAGGCCGTATTTGAAGTAACGCGGGCCCGCGACGTCGATGCCCTTGGTGGTCATCCATTTTGGATTGGCCGCAATACCGATCGCCACCACACGTGCGCCGTAGCGCAGCCGCTCGGCCAATAACGGCAGGCCGGTTTCTTCGTCGAGTACGCAAATCAGGTCTGGGGTGATGCACAAGGCGCGGTCGTTGTTGCGCGCCAGCAGGTATTCATTTTGGAACGCGATTTCGAAACGCTCGCCTTTGTCGGCCCCAATCCCGTCGAAGTAAGCGACGCCGCGCGAGAAACCTTCCTCGGTACGCCGGTCCACCTCGGTCACCTTGCCGCGAAACAATACGTGCCCTTGCAGCAAGTCGAGCAGTGCGCCCAGTGCCGGTGTGCCGCTTGACCGGGCGTGCTCAAGGGTTTCGCCGATACGCTGCTCGAAACTCAGAATGCCGTGTATGCCGGAGCGCCGCGCAATGGCAGCGGTGATCGGGTAACCGGCAAAAATCGCCGCGCCGCCCATGCGCGCGCACACCGCGCGGGCAAACCGCTCGGTGCGCAGGCCATCGTCAGCCTCCACCAGCACGCTGTTGAGCTTTTCGTCGACCACGACAAAAGGCGAGGCGTTGACGCCATCCAGGTGAAAGGTGGTCATCTGGAACTCGGGAAAGGCACGGCCCATGCCATCCATGTCCACCACCGGCAAGCCCAGACGGGCCGCCGTCGCCAGTGGCAGCAAGGAATTGAGGCCACCTGCTTCGATCGGAAAGATCGCCGTTACCTTACGCCCATGAATCTGCTCAATAATCTCACAGGCCTTACGGGCTTCCTGGCCGTTGGGGATTTTCTCGATCATCACCGTCGGCGCACCGATCATGCCGGTCGACAGAATTAAATCGTCGTCGTGCAACTCGTCCACACTGATCAAGCGGATCGGCCCACATTCCTTGATCGCGCGTTGCGCCATCAGCTTGCCGATATACGGGTCGCCGCCGCCACCGGCGGCCAGGATCGAGGCGCCGACAGTGATCAGCTCAATCGCTTGTTCGTCGAGTAATCGCATCAAGCACGCTCCATGGTCATAAATCGTTGCCGGGCCAAACCCACCAGCCAGTAAGCCGACGCCGCTGCCACCAGTGAATTCAATGACGCAATACCGTGGTTGAGCAAAAGCCCCACGGCGGCACCGAAGGCGCAGCAACATAACGCTGGCCAGCCAATATTCACCGTGGCCGCCGGTAGCAGGCCCAACGCACGGCTCTCGTCGAGGGCCTGGCGGTGGGTTTTTAACACGAAGTAATCCACCAACATGACCCCGGCAATCGGCGGGAATATAACGCCGAGCACAATCAGAAAATCGATAAAACGGTCGAGAATTCCAAGCACTGAAAGCAGCGTGCCGATTGCGCCGAGCACGAGTGTCAACATGACTCGGCTAATGCGCTTGTCGAACAGGCCTTCGAGGCTCGTGACCATCGCCAGCGATGAGGAATACAGGTTGAAGTCGTTGATTTTGATGGTCGCCAAAATCACCGTCAGCAAGCCAACCCAGCCCGACGTCTGGGTCAGGATGGTCACCACATCATCGGTTTGCAGCGCATGCGCGATGAGGATGGCGATGGTATTGACGATAAACTCGCCGACCACCAGCGACGCCAGCGTTACCCACACCGCGTCGCTCACGCTGCGGCAATAACGCGTCAAGTCCGGTGTCACCAAGGCCCCCGCGATGTAGCCACCGGCAACCGCGCTGGCGCCGGCGCCCAAGGTCAGCGCGGTGCCCAATGGCGTGGCCGGGAACAACTCTGCGGCGGTTGGGTGGGCCACAATGCTGTAAAGCGACCACAGCACCACCCCAAAAAACAGCGGCACGGCGATCTTCGCGGTCCAGCCCAGCGCGCGAAAGCCGAACGCCACTAACAACGACAACGTCGCCCCGGCAATACACGAAGCGAGCCCAAACCCGAGCACGCCGCCGGAGGCGTAGTTCAGGCTCTTGGCGAACATTGCGTTCTGCACCCCAAACCAGCCCAGCAGGCTGATGGCAATTACCACGCCCACCAAAATCGAGCCCACCCGCCCAAAGCCGCACCAGCGCGCCAGCAAACTTGTCGATAAACCCTCGCGCGCCCCGGCAATCCCCAGCCCCAAGCTGACAATTTCGAGTAACAGGCTGCCGATGAACGTTGCCAATAGGGCCTGGCCAAACGTCATCGAATGCCCCAGCGTAGCCCCGACCATAAACTGGCCAAGCGAGGTCATCGCCCCAATGCGGATAAGACTGATGGCAAACAGCGAACCGCGTGCCGACATCGGCACGCGAGAGGATGAATAGTCGTCGGAAGATTCCATCGTGCTCACTCGTTCTCGTTGTAAAAACAATCGATGCGCGATGCAAAGGACGCAGCGCGTTGTTAAACGGGGCAGTTTGGAAAGGGGCGGGCAATTGCAGGTGGGTTTCTAGTTATGCCTCGATGCTAGCATGGGTGTTGCCCAACCCAATTGGGATGTTGAGTGGGGAAACCAAAATGATAAGGGCGGCGCACTAGTTTCATTGCGCCGACTTATTTTTGAACTGGTCATGCCGTCGGGTGCCAAAACATGCATCACCCAGAGGACGTAGCGATGACTCAAGAAAAGAGCAAAGAGCCCGAACAGGAAACCCCGGCACATGCCACGGAGGAAGAACGGGAGAGGTTGAAGGATTTCAACAAGGACGGGATTCCGCCGGGTGCTTGCTGATCAGGCCGCCAGTTGAATAACAACTGCTCACCGGTCCCACGCGCGACTCGGTGAAGGCGCGTAATCGCGCGGGCGCTGAGCGTGAATTGCGCAACAGCCTGGATAATTACGGAACACAAAAGATAAGGGCCTGCATGACGTTCATCATGCAAGCCCTTGATATCTATGGTGCCCGAACCCGGAATCGAACCGGGACGCCCTTACGAGCGGGGGATTTTAAGTCCACATACAAAGAAATATAAAACAGCAGTTAGGGTGATTACCTCCCTCCGCCCGCTGTGGGGCGCGCCGCCTTGATGATGTGGACGATGAAACCGAAGGTGATCAGAAGCCAGGCGCAGGTGCCGCTGAATGCTCCAAGTAATGCGGCCTCAGTACCGACGCCGAGCAGCTCGGGGCGAGCCAAATGAACCAGTAGCCGGTGGCGACCAGGTACAGCAAAGCGCCCAGCAGGATCAGGGTGAGTTTTATTGCGAACAGGGTTTATCCTTGCCGCGCTGGGCGGCAGAAGGTGGGTTAGTCGGTTAGAAAGACTTCTGCGCGGACGGCGCAGGCTCGGATAGCTTGGCGAGCGCCATGGTCACGTTCGAAAAGCCCATATCTCTGGCTTTCTGCCAAACTTCGTCGTACAGCTCGGCTTTGTACTTTTGGCCCTCAAGCAACCGGACAGGCTTCTCGGCAGCCAATATCTTCAGGCACCGCTTACAGGTAGCCTTGACCCTGTAAGGCGTCATCCCGGGATCGCCAATATTGGTACCGCAGAACAGTGTGTCAGGATGATCTTGATCAGCCTCAGTGCCGCCGTCCCAGTCGTCGTAGTGGATGGCGCGCTTGCTCATACAGCCTCCGTCGTTACCAGATCATGGGTATTCACAACCGTCATGCCGAGGTGCTGAGCAATCAGGACTTCGAGTTGGGCGCCCTTCGATTCTTGCCAGCCGGGCAGAGTGGCCACGGTGTCGCAGTCCATCAGGGCGGCAATGTCGCGGCGCATGCAGTCGCTCCAGGTGCCGCCGTCGGGGTTGATCTCGGCGGGATTGGTGACGGTGTGGCCAGCGGCGCGCAGGTTGAAGGTCATTGCGGCTAATGCCGGTAGAAAACCATCCGATCGAACACTTTAATCCGATCCGTTAATTGGCATGCTGGCGCAAGCGGTTGGGAGCTTACGCCAGATGGCTCATTCCGTATCTACGGGGAACCGATCAAGCAAGGCCGCTCTGCTTGAGCCAATCAATCACTTGAGACTGGTCGTTTACCAGGAAACGAAGAGGGCGCTCATACGCTTCTCTCGCAATGCTGCCCTGCACAACTGAAGGAGCATCGTCGATAAACTTTTCGGCTAATGCTGTCAATGCCTCGTTATTGAAATTCGGCGAAGACTTCAGAGCCATGGCAATGGCATTCATTGCCATGAAAAGCCCAAGCTCAGTCGGCGTCATTGCAACTTCGATATCTGATTCGCTGCTCACTTCGACCTCCAGGTCATAAATGCGCCGGTATTGGCGCAACTCCGGTCCTTGGGCTTGCAGGCGAAGGACTCGGGGAATCCATTCGAGTTTTGAGGATGTTTTAATTGTGTCTTAAATCCCAATCATCACTGATTTCGGCAAGAGAGTGAGGCGATCGCTCGATGCGACCGGCGATATCCTCGAGATCGTCATATTCAATTGGGGGGAGTTCAGTCTCCCCAGATCCACCGACACTTTCGCTGTTAACGGCACTCACTACCTTGGAAATCGGACGCGGAATTAACTTTTCAGTTATCCGCTGCTTCTCTAATTCGGTGCCAACCAACACCCCTTCAATACTGTTCCTGGCTTTTTGGCGATTGGCCTCGGTATCTGGCCCGTTACGCAAATTTTCAACCGCCTCGCGAATCGCAGATGCCAGAGCTTGATTGTTCGCCGTCATACTAATTCCTTGTCGTAGATTTCCTTTGGAGGCATAACGCTACTACGGGAAAACCTCATTCTGTTACTGGCATTCCATCCACGCTGGATGCCTGTACAGTGCCGATTCCAGTTGAGGGGCAGCGATGAAAATTTGGGTGGCAGCTATTACAGCAGCATTGCTTGCCGGTTGTGCCGACAGCGGGCCGATCAAGGTCGGACCGGACACTTACACAATTTCAACGCGGGTTCCGTTCGGCGGGCCAGCATCCGCGAAAGGTCAGGCGCTCAAGGAAGCAAACGTGTTCTGCGAGTCGCAAGGCCGAGAGATCCTGCTGGATCACATGCAAGCTAGCGAGTGCGCATTACATGGCGGCTGCGGCGAGGCAGAGATTTACTTCTTCTGTATGGCCAAGGGCGATCCGCAATTAAAGCGCCAAAAATACAGCCCAGATCCCACGCAGAAAATTGAAATCGATCAGCGCTGATCAGTTACGTCTGTCTGGTCCAGCAGCTTAGGTTGGGCTACAGTCCTGCCAAACCAAAGAGGGAGCTACATGCGAATTTTGATAGGGATAGTGGGATCAGTTTGTTTCGCTACTGTGGTGTATGCCGACGCACAGTCAAAGTCTATTTCAATGAGCTTTGATGAGTGCCAATCGTATCAGGCAAGCACCATCGCTAAGCTCAACGTGCCAGCTTCAGACATCGAGCCGATCGTGAACTCGTCAGTGCTGACGATCACCAGAGTCTATACGGCCGACGGCAGTGTTTTGATCAGCTGCAGCAAGCCCGATCAGAAAATGGTAGTAACGATGTCCAGCAAAGGTCGGTAGCGCTACTGACTATTGCTTACCCAAGCCCGCACTGAGCTTTTTGCATCTGCCAATCATAGGCTTTCGTGGAGTGCACTACAGACACTTGCCCATTCGGACATCTTGAAGCACTCTTCATGCCCCCCGATACTTTGAATGAGAAATAGATATGAACCGAACGTATCTGCATGGGCGCTGGGGGGTGTTCAAGAACTCCGCAGCGCAAGAGCCTATCGGGATTCTGATTGATGGAGCTGGGGCGCCTATCGCTCCAGGAGGGCCGATTTTCAGGCTGGCGGGAGATCGCTTGGTAGACCCGCAAGGTGTGAGTGGACCCCTAGCACCATTCCGGACAGTGGAGTGGGCAGTTAACTATGGTCAAAACGACCAGACCTATGTACTGAAGCGGATTGGTTAATCAGGCACTAAAGACCAAGGCTCGCGCTGAGCTTTTGGCATCTTGGAATGTTTGAAATCGAAACCATTGGAGCGTCAACGAATGGACGTGAGTACCACTCAAATTGAATATCGAAGGCCGGACAATTTGGCCGGTTTGGGGCGGCGGTTGGTAGGGCAATGGATTGACTCGTTAATCACCCTTTTTGTGTTATTCGCCGTGGGAAAGGCGGCAGAGCTTGTTGGTGTATCTCCAAACGCGGTCGGGATTCTGGCTTTTGGGTCCGCTGCTGCGTATTACCTATTCTCAGACGCAATGCCCAACGGTCAAAGCGTGGGTAAAAAACTGTTGGGGATGTCAGTGATTGACGAGCGCAGCCACCTTAATTGCAATCTTTATCAGTCCTTTATGCGAAATATCACTACACCCATCCTGAGTATTTTTGACTGGATATTTATTTTCTTTGGCTCACGGAAACGGTTAGGAGATATGCTCGCATCCACTATTGTGATCCGATCTAAATAGCTGTAACTGCTACAGTCCCGCCAAACCAAAGAGGGAACGACATGCGGATTTTGATAGCGGCGGTAGCGGCGGTGATGCTGGTGGGGTGCGCCTCATCGGCGATTTCAGTAAGGGATGCGAAGCCGGTGCCGTCGGATGAGGTTTATGCCTTCCAGACAAAGCCGGCCGGTGAAAGCGGGAAGGTCACGGTTGTGCGCGACTCCGGCGCTGTTGGTTCAGGCTGCGATATCGTCGTCTATGTAGACGGCCGCAAGGCTGCGAAAATTGGCACCGGTCAGCGGGCTACCTTTTACCTTCCGCCAGGCTCACCAAGCCTCGGCGCCGGCCTTGCCGGATCAGGCCTGTGCGCAGGCGCTACAATTCGCACTATCGCAGCCACGGTGCAGCCCGGCAAAGAAAGCCTATACCGCATCAGCGGCGACATGGCCGGTTTCTACATTGGCCCCTACGTCGACTACAACTGAAAAACGAAAATCATAAAGCCGCCTCCGGGCGGCTTTTTCATGCCTGGAGAAAATGATGCAGGCTTCAGCGATCAACTACCAACCGATGACAACGATTCGCCTGTATGGGCAACTTCGCCAGTTCGAGAAAACCTTCAGGCTTGCGGTGAAGTCACCGGCCGAGGCCATCAAGGCGCTCTGCGTCCAGATCCTTGGCTTCGAGCGCTTCCTTTCGAACGCTAAGTCGCGAGGGCTTGAATTCGCAGTTTTTCGCGATAAGCGCAACATCGGCGAGAAGGAACTGATCTACAACGGTGCCGGTGATATTCGTATTGCGCCGGTGGTGGTGGGCAGCAAACGGGGGGAGTCCTTCAAACCATCGTCGGTGCGATCCTGATCGTCGTCGGTGTCATTTTTTCAGCCACGCCGTTCGGCACTCCGCTTATTGGCGCCGGTATTGGCCTTGTCGCCGGCGGCGTCATCCAGATGCTCAGCCCCCAAGCCGGTGGCCTCAAGACCAGCGCCGCACCAGAGAACATACTCGGCTACGCCTTCGGTAGCGCCAAAAGCACCACTGCATCGGGTAACCCGGTCCCACTCTGCTACGGCAAGCGGCGGGTTGGTGGTGCGATTATCAGCGCCACCATCTACGCCGAAGATCACACGTAAACATTCACCGCAGCACCGCAGCCGCCCACGAGGCGGTTTTTTATTGCCTGGAGAAAAGCATGGGCGCAGAACGCAAGACTGATATCCACGGCGCCAAGGGCGGCGAGGACAAACCAAAAACGCCAACTGAAGCCCCGGATAGTCTGCGCTCGATCGCCATCGCCAAGATGCTGATCGCAGTGGGAGAGGGTGAGTTTGAAGGCATTCCGACCGCCAAGGATATCTACCTCGACAACACGCCGCTGCAAGATCCTCAGGGCAACATGAACTTCCCGAACGTGAAGTGAGAATGGCGCACCGGTGCGGTGGATCAGACCTATATTCAGGGGATCCCGTCGGTAGAGAATGAAACCTCCATCAGCACCGAGTTGCGCAGTGGCACCCCGTGGGTCCGCGCGATCAGCAACACCCAGCTTTCCGCCGTGCGTGTTCGCTTCGCTTGGCCAGCGCTCCAGTCCGTGGATACCGGCGGCAACATCAACGGTTACCGGATTGAGTACAAGGTTGAACTGGCCACCGACGGCGGCGCGTACCAACAGGTGCTGAGCGAGGCTGTCGACGGCAAAACCATCAGCGTTTACGAACGCACCCGCCGCATAGATTTGCCGAAGGCTACTTCTGGCTGGTTGATGCGCATCACGCGACTGACCATCAACCAGAACAACAACAAAATCTCCGACACGATGCAGATCGCCGGATTTACCGAGGTGATCGACGCCAAGATTCGTTACCCGAACACTGCGCTGCTCTACATTGAGTTTTCAGCTGAGCAGTTCCGCAGCATTCCGGCCGTCACGGTCGAGACAAAGCTGAAGAAGATGCAGGTGCCGAGCAACTACGATCCTGTCGCGCGCTCGTACACCGGCGTCTGGGACGGCACTTTTAAGCAGGCGTGGACCGATAACGCGGTCTGGATGACCTACGACATCACCACGGCCGACCGTTTTGGCCTCGGCCGGCGCATCAAGTCGTGGATGGTGGACAAGTGGGAGCTCTACCGGATATCGCAGTACTGCGATCAGGTGGTGCCGGACGGGAAGGGGGGTCAAGAGCCGCGCTTCATCTGCAACCTGAACCTACAGAGCAAGGCTGACGCTTGGTCTCTGTTGTGTGACATCTCGGCGATCTACCGGGGCATGACTTACTGGGCTCAAGGCCAGGTCTTCACACTGTCGGATATGCCGCGCGCCACCGACTTCGACTTCGCCTATACCCGGGCGAATGTCATCGAATGTAAGTTCACCTACCCCAGCGCGTCGGAGCGTATGCATCGGTGTTTCTCTGGTGGAGTGAACAGCGTAGCAGTTGGCGAAACGGAGGATTTGAATTGAGTCGGCAGAACGCCGGAGAGGGAAATTGCGGAACGCAAAAGATAAGGGCCTGCATGAAGTTCATCATGCAAGCCCTTGATATCTATGGTGCCCGAACCCGGAATCGAACCGGGACGCCCTTACGAGCGGGGGATTTTAAGTCCGCAATGTATTCTTTTAAATACAACAGGTTAGCGTCTATTCTGCACCGCTATGAGTAGTTTTTACCTCGCTTGCAGCCCTTTGTTTTCAAGGGGGTCAAAACTATTGCGGTGCAGAATTTACCTGGTCGGCGTGACCTTTTTGCCGATCCTCTTACGGATGTAGTTCTCTGTCATAACGACAGTTGTGTGCCCAAGTTGGTCGCGAGCCTGCAGGATGTCACCGCTGGATTCTGCTTTGTCGGTGCCAGCTTTTGCGCGCAGATCGCGCATCTGAAAGTTTCCTTTCTCAACACCTGCCGCCTCACGGGCCGCGTCAAACCTTCCTCGCAACATGCTGCTAGTCATTGGCTGCCCGTTATCCATAACGATGAGCCTGCTGGTGCGGATCTTGTGCCCGTCCTTCCTGGCCATGATTCGATCAATCACCACCTTCAGCTCTCCGGTTATCTCAATCCTCCTTTTCGCATTCGTCTTGCCTTGCTTCACGGCCAGCCTATTGTCGCGGATGTCTCGCTCATCCATCTTTAGCGTGTCCGCTATCCGCTGGCCGGTCAGGTAGAACAGATCGAGTGCATCACGCAGCGGCTGCTCGGCGTGCTGGTACACCAGGGCGAACATCTCGTCCTCGATGTATTGATCTCGTCCAGATTCCTTGTGACCCTTCACGCCGGCGCACGGGTTGGCCAAGGCCGTATAGCCGCTGCTGCGGGCAAAGTTCCAGATGGCGCTAAGTAACGCCTTCTCGCGATTAGCGCGCACTGGCGCCGTCTTGCCGCGCTGGCGCAGGTACTGTACGACGTGTTGAGGCTCGATCGCCTCCAGAGGCGCCGGTGGATCATCGAAGAATTTCAGAAGCTGCTTAAGCTCCCGAGTGTTGTCCTTCTGTGTGGCCGGGCTCTTGGTCGGTACCACCTCATCCATGTAGATTTTTGCGACATAGGCGAACGTCAGTACTGCCTGCACCATGGCAGACGAAGTGCGGCTCTTTTCCAGCTTCGCGTATTCAACAATCGCCAGCCCGTAGTCGCTGCCCAGAGCGATTTCCTTTCTTGGAGAGCCGCCGAGGTCGTAGTAGTAATAGATGATCCCGCTGCGCTGCTTGCGCTTCCTGAGGCGTGTGACGCTATCAGGGTTTGTTGGCTTCCTTCCCATTTAACTCACCAGGCGTGGCTGCCATTTTGGTTTTTCTGCTGATACCGCGACCGGTTCGCCGGTTAGGGCGCTGGCGATTACGCAAGGCCAACCGCTGCGCTTGATGGTGTGCCGAATACCGTTTCTTTTAAGAACCTGCACCTGTCCTGCTTTCGTTCTTGCACCGGTAAGGGTGCACACCTCTTCGTGCGACAGGAAATGAATACTGTCCATAGGGAATACCTCGCCCGCCGCTCACCGGCAGGCATGTAGGGGGATTGTGGTTAAGCGGCTGGGTGTTGCACGGTGTCGCGGAAGACATCCATTTGCGCCGCACCGTCGAGCCAGGCGGCAGCGATCCGGCGTTCAGCCATTGCGGCGTATTCCGGGTTGAGTTCACACAGTATCGATTTGCGACCTTCCTGCATGGCGACCACCGCCGTAGTGCCGGCACCGCCAAAAGGGTCAAGCACGACGCCTCCGAGTGGGGCGCCGGCCAGGATGCAAGGTCTGATCAGGTCCGGAGGGAAG
This sequence comes from Pseudomonas sp. ICMP 460, assembly GCF_002723595.1. Taxonomy (NCBI): domain Bacteria; kingdom Pseudomonadati; phylum Pseudomonadota; class Gammaproteobacteria; order Pseudomonadales; family Pseudomonadaceae; genus Pseudomonas; species Pseudomonas sp. ICMP 460. Next base: position 130,596 of record NZ_LKBR01000003.1, on the reverse strand, counting down.
GTCGCGAAGTGTGCACCCTTGAAACCTTGCGTCGGAACAGTCCACACACTGCGCTTGTTACGAGTATCCAAGGGCCAGGCACTTTCCTCTCGATCTGACCGATGTGTTCCCAGTGACTGCCCAGGGATGGGCTGCTCTCGCTTTGATTCATCACGCTTGAAACTGTCCCGCTTGCTACGCACTGCTTTCATTGGTCCATTTGCTTTTCCGGGCACGCGATCACTCCCGCGCTGTTGCTCGAGATCCTGCGCCATTCGCACTATAGAGCTGAGCGCTGCAGGTTCCTTGATCGCATCCTGGTCGTAGTAATAGCGTGGTGACTTGCTGAGGAGAAATAGGTACTCATGCGACTTTGTGCAACGGTCCTTGGTGGATTCAGGCATGGGGTTCGGTTTATGCCAGATGATGTCCTGGCGCAGGTACCAGCCATCATCTTGAAGGGCGAAGGCGAGTCGCCAGGGCACGCCCATCAGGTCTTTTTGTTTTAAACCCGTCGGTGGAGCTCGGCGCTTGCCGCGCAATACCGCACCGCGCGTAGCCTGAGAAACCATGTCGTGTTTGCCAGCGGAACCACCAGGTGCGTAACCCCCGGCGATTGATGCATACGTATCGCCCATGTTTACCCATAGCGTTCCGTCATCACGCAAAACCCTGCGCACTTCGCGAAAGACCTCCACCAGGCGCGCGATAAATTCAGCAGGAGTTTCTTCCAGACCGATCTGCCCGGCCATGCCGTAGTCCCGGAGACCGAAGTAGGGCGGCGATGTAACACAGGTGTGTATCGACTGGTCCTGCAGCGTCCGCATCGACTCAATGCAGTCGCCGATCAAAACGCGATGCTGTTTCATGGCCTCGGCCCCTTGTAGGTAAAGACGTAGGCGAACCAGAGGGTGGCGATCATGGCGTCACCCGCTTGAACTCGACAACCCAGACCCACGGGTTTGCAGCCCAGTCACCGCCGACGCTTTGCCAGAGGTCTCGGAACGCGCCAGTCGCCCTGCCGAAAGCATTCTCGCTGTCATCATGAGCGAACCATCGGTTGATCAATTCCACTCGTCTTACGCCCTCGGCCTTGGCCTGATCCTCGGTGATGTCCTGCAACCGCTCGACGTGCACGGCTGTAATTTCCAGCAGGATACGGCTGACCCAGCGGGGCATATGGATGGACGGCCGATAACCGTAGCCGCGATTACTGATGCTCAAATCGGCAAGCGGGTCGGTAGCTGCGTACATGATGTTCTGCCCGCGCCCGCCGTGCGGCTTCACCGGCTCATATTCTCCGGCACTGAGCGTGGCAAATGTCTCGCGCACCCAAAGCCGATCGCCGATCTGGCCAAAGGGGCAGAAGTCCGTGTAATACCCGATGCTGTTCGGGTGCAGCGGGCCTTCGCTGGGAAGTTCGTGGCACTCGCCGAGCTGAACGCCGTAACCGATGTTTTTCAGCGCTTTCGCATTCAGTGCGCGCCGCGTGACCGTCTTCCGGCCTTCCAGGATGGCTCGCACCATCGGCGCCGAGAACAGGATTGGGCGTTCCTTGATTTGGCTCACGGCGTAACCTCCCGGCGCGCCCACTGAACATAGGGGCCGTCATCCGTATCGAAGATCCCCATCAGGAACCACTCAGGGCCTGGCGATTCGGGATTCCAGCCTTTGCAGTGGCACTCGCCATCCTCACAAGGGTGTCCGTCAAGTTCATCGCCCAGATGCCAGCCTTTCAGCTCCAGGCCTTGCTCTTTCGTCCATACGGTATACGGCGCTGGATCTTCACCTTCGCCAAAGCTTGGAATGTTCGGGTGATACCACCAGCCGTCCGCATCGCGCTTCACCTCGACCGGTCCGAATGGCTTGATGCCGCTGTGCGCCTCGCAGGGACTGACGTACACCACGTCTGAGTAGTGGCCGCCGCCACAGCTGAATTCCATTTTGCAGCCGCACTTGGCTGGAGCGCCGTTGACGAACGTAATTTTTTGTTCAGGCATGACTTCGTCCTTGCCGCTATAGCGGCTGACTTTGGATAGGTTGGGGGTGATTAAAAAATCTTTTTGAATGGGTATATCGCTGACATTCGCCTCGGTCGCATAATCGCGGCCTTAATATCAGGGCTACACAGATGAGAAAACGAGGCAACGTTTACTGGGACTGGGCCGACCAAACTCTTCACACTCGTTCGGTGGATGAGCGACAAGTCGACGGCACGGTGCTGAACGTGCAAGTCCGTATGTCTCTACTTGGTAGAACTCAGTTGTTCATAGGGGTCTACGGGGACAAAGGCGCAGTTATCTCTGAAGAAGCCTTTGATTCACTACCCGGCGAAACGATGACAAAAGCATTGGCTTGGGGACTTGAGCGGGCGAGATTGCAATCTCCTGCTCGAACCAAATCCGTCAAGGGCCGAAAAACCGAGAGCTTGCCCAGAGCAGGCTCAAAGCAAGCAGAGAGGTAGCGGTTCTCAGGCATTGCGGAACGTTTGTCCGGACATTTTGTCTTCCTGTGGATAGGAATAAAACACGGAGCTTCCGGAGAGACCTATCGAAAGGCTTTTCAATGAACGGTATTGACGATTTCCGCTTTGAGTCTCACAAGCTGCTTGTCCAGCTTGATGCAGCAACCACCAAAATGATGATGCTGGTCGTTTCTAAAAATGTGAGCGGCCCAGAATGGCAGGAAGCAACGAGCGACCACAAAGCTGCGTTCGATGCTTGGAACTCCTTTCTTAACTCTACAAGCACCTCTTTAACGGATCAGGTCTGAGCCGTTTTTCTTCCCTAGTTACCAGATCATGGGCATTCACAACCTTCATGCCGAGGCGTTCGGCGATCAGCACTTCCAGCTTGGCGCCTTGCGACTTCTCCCAGTCAGGCAGCAGGGCGATCATTCCGCACAGGCCAAGGCGGGTCAGGTCGTAGGCCATGTAGTCGGCCCACTGTGCGCCCTCGACGATTCCGTGGTCTGCTGGGTTTTCGACTTCGTAGCCCTGGGCGCGAAGCTGATCAGCAACGGCGTTGAAGGCCGGGTAGTTGAAGTCGGCGATACCAGTCATTGGCCCGGCCACGTAGACGCGGTTGGCGCGCTCGGCCTGAAGAGTGACTCCTGATGGGGCTGGCGCCGGCGCAAGGTCGTGCCAGGTGTAAACCTCGAACTCTCCGGGACGTAGCCCAAGGTGATGCCCATCAGGCATTACCGCTGCCACGGCGCCATAGCTGTTGGTCCACGCCTGATAGATGTCGTTCTGATTCGCCACCGGCACCGCGCCTTTGATGTACGCAAGCCCAATGCCGGGCATTGGATCGGCGGTGACAGTTTTCACCATTCGCACGGTGCGCGGCACGCGTGCGCCAAACGGATAGCTGTTGCTGCGCTTGTGCAGAGCTGGGCAGTCGATACGGTTTTCTGTAGGCATGGGAAGTCCTTGCCGGGCCATGCCCGGTCGGTTGTTCTGAGGGTTTTGGAAAAACCCCAAGTGGAACGAGGGGGCGTTCTTGGATTCAATTGGGCACCTGTAGACTACGAAGCCGTTCCTCGGCTTTGAGTCTGAGGAGGATGCTCATTTGAAGAACCTGATAAAGCTCGTTGACCTGGTCACCGCCATCGCTCGACTGTTCGATGCGATCATGCGTACGGGCTGGGTGTGATCTGTTGCAAAAGGCGCAGCCCAAGCCAGCGAACCACGGTGACGGCCTTGCTGTTGCCGATCGCCTTGTAGCGGGGACCGTCCGGGCATTCGCTGGCTAGCTTGCCGCGCCAGGGGATCAGGGTGTAGTCATCGGCCATGCCCTGGAGGCGTTCGCACTCGACGGGAGTGAGGCGGCGCACGGCAGAGCCAATTTGAACGGATGGGGTGCCCTGTCCCGGCTTGCCTCCACCCGTACTCATAGCTCCGGTGATGCCGCCGTCGCCGTCCTCATAGCGAAGTTCCGATCTAGAGTTCTCGGCGAAGGCCGCTACGATATTCGGCCCTAATGATGAGTTGGTGTTGTCCAGTTGCTTGCCGTAATTGCTGGTTATGGCTTGGGCAACCTCGCGACAGTACAGGACGTTCTCCTGTCCATTGTTACGACCTAATGTATGCGCCTGTTCGATGCTGACGCAGGGGTCTTGCGTGCCGTGCACCACCAGATGACTGTGGCCGTGGTTTGCATCCTGGCCAGAGCAGCCCTGCAGCCGCCCATAGCTCGCGTCGAGGGTCGCGGCAATGCACGGCACATCATCGTAGCTGTAGCCGCCTTTTTTACGTCCCCCACCGGCGAGCGTTGTCGCAACAAGGAAGTGCCCTGCCGCTGCGCCCTCGGGCCTGCCGCCTGAGCCTCCACTGAACGCGTGGCTTGTGAGCGTCCCGGCGACCTCGGGATGAATTAAGAATGTCTCGCTCTCGATGTCGAGTCGGCTGTCCTTTGCGGTGAGCGTTGCAGCGCGCTCGATCGAGCTGCTCAGGCTATGGCCGCCGAAGGCCGGGATTCCGCCGAAAATCGATACCGCCGGCCCGTCGTCGCCTTCGCAGTTAGGGCAGCCATGTGGGCCTAAGTATTCTTCGAACACGAATCCGCATCCGCACTGGAGCGCAGGGCCGAAAGGAGCTGTTCCGGTAACGTCTTGCCCCTCGCCTCGGCGCGGCGCAGTATCCCGGCGCACGCCTTCTCGCTCAAAAAGTACCTCGGCGGGATCGAATCCGTCACGAGCACTTGCGACAACGAACACACGACGGCGTCGTTGGGCCAGGCCGAAATATTGGGCGTCCAGGACCCGCCACGCGATTGTTCTTTTGGGTCCATACACACAACCAGCGTCCTGCCATTTCTTCCCTGGAGGCTGCAGCTCGCAGTCTTCCCCAGCAAGCGCGCCAAGAAAGCATCCGAAGGCGTTCCCTTTGTCGCTGAGGACGCCGGGGACGTTTTCCCAGACGATGACGCTGGCGGGCTTTCGCTGGCCGGCGCGAACATAGTCAACTGCATCTGCAAGCTCCACGTATTTGATGGTAAGGGCGCCGCGCGGGTCGGTGAGGCCTTCGCGCATGCCGGCAACCGAGAAGGCCTGGCACGGGGTGCCGCCGACCAGCACATCCGGTGCCGGTATCTTGCCGGCCAGCACTAGGGCGGCCAACTTGGTCATGTCGCCGTGGTTGGGCACGTCGGGGTAGTGGTGGGCCAGGACCGCCGACGGGAAAGGCTCAATCACGGAGCATCGTGAGGCGCGTATGTCCAGCGGGTGCCAAGCTCGGATTGCAGCCTCGATGCCGCTGCAAATACCGCCATAGCAAAAAGCCATATTTTATGCTCAAATTCAATTTTATCGATCACGTTAGTAGTTTCGCCCGAAGAACGTTCATGCGGCTGCAAGCGTTTTAGTTGATGGATTATCGGTAGACGTCATTAAGTCAAAAAAGGAAGGTGACGATGTTCGCAGTAAGCTGTATTGGCTCTCCTATCGCGGGTAAAAAACTGATAGCCCAGGGTGTAGGATTAGGTACGGAAAATTCACCATTATTGTTTGAGGTATGTGTTCCTGATATTTCGATTCCGTTAGTAATTGATTTTAGAATTTCTGATGATCCAACTAAAGGGACTGCGACTGCGACGGTTGGAGAGATTGCAAATAATTCTGTAGCGGTTACGTTTTACAACGTCACCCGCAATGGGCCAAGCGGAATAATCAGACCTGTAAGCATTGTTGCGGTTAATAATGTAGATTTAGAAATGCAGTTCCATGTTGAGCGAACGAGTAGCGCTCCGACATTTTTGTTGTTCTACACATTCTATGAGACCTCACTTGAGCGAGGTCCATGGGGATGAAAGATTGGAATACTTATGCTCAATCTAGGGCAAGCAGTGCCTCTGGCAGCGGTGCAGAACCTTCCGTTACCGAATACCTTTCTATAAAGCTTGCAGATAACTGGATCGCAGTAGTGGTAGTAATGGTCATGGTGTTGTTTGCACTCGGAGGAGTGGTAACCCTAATCCCAGATAAACCATCGTTCAGTACTTCAAGTGTTTGGTTTTTTGATGCGGCTAAACTTTGCTTGGGCGTTTTCCTTGGACTACTGACTGCGGGAAAAAAGTAGCAAGTCATCTTTGTTGACGCGAAAAGCTTCGCGGTCGTAGGCGATTATCAATTTACGCGACATGCCTTCAAGTGTTGCGTATTCGTGTCGCGGCGCGAGGAACTGCGCCGATCCTGCTGGGCCCAGGCCGTGCAGGTGGTGAATCATCAAGGTCATGGCCTCGCCCTGTTCCTCGATGCAGCTCCAGGCCATCAGGTCAGCCAGGGCCTGGCGGGTGCCGGCCATGGTGTGGAGTCGCAATTCTTCCTCGCCGCGAGTCTTTCGCCTCGCCGCAGTCTTTGCTGATCGTTCTTTCTGCGCGGCTGCCATGGCCCACCTCTTCTATTCCGCTGGCCGGCAGTGCGAGCCAGGTTTGTCGTTTGCGTTGCTGGATGCGGGTTATGCGGCGCATGCAGCGACCTTCTGCTGATTCCAGGCGCCGACAGCTTCGAAGATTCGCGCGGCGTGTTCCTCGTCCAGTGACATCGCTTCAGGAATGGCGATCCAGCCTGACGCCACCATCTGGCTTTGGTTTGCCTCGTCGCGCAGCTTCTTGTAGCAATGCTCGATCACGTCTTCCAGGTGGTCGGAGAGGTAAACGCCATCGGGCGCCACCTCCACCGACTTGCTGTATCGGTCGCCGCGGGCGTCGATGCAGAGGGCGCTGAGGTAGATCGTCCACCTGTGGGGAATGCCGCAGACAGCCTGGCCAATCTTCCCCGGCGCGATGTTTTTCAGCGACTTGTAATTGATCATGCCCTGGCGGCCACTGGGGTCGATGTTGACCACTGCGACGTGGTTAGCGGCCAGCAGCGACCGGCAGGACCGGTCAATGCGGGCTTTGAGGTTGTGGGGTTTGCGCTTGCTCATAAAGCCTCCGCAAGTTTGCGCAGCGCCTTACGCTCGTCCCGCGTGATGGGGGGCTTGCGACGCTTGAGGATGGTTGTCGGGTCGATGAATTCCGAACGCTTTGCCGGATCTGGATTGATCGCCGGGCTCTCGCCGATTGTGATCTTCCCGCCGGCGGCCAAGTGCCGGCGAACCTGACTGGAAAGCTCCAGCGCCTTCTCGCGCCGGAACTCGATATCTGATCTGAGGTTGCTGATCATGCTGCCGCCTTGCCGAGTGTCACCCCAGCCATGCTGAAGTTTGCACCCTGCGCTGCGACCATCGAGTCGAGCGCTTCCCAGTTCACCAGAAGCAGCGTGATCGGCGCCTGACCATATGCCACCGCTTTTATCAGTGCCTCGAAGTCCGTCACGTTGGCCTGCAGCGCTACCTGCTCCACCGTGTTGCTCGGCACAGGCTTTGTGGCCTGGCCGACGGGCGCCGCCTTGACCGGAGCGGTGCGGACAGGCTCTGGTGTCGCCACCTTCTCCACGACAGGCTCTGGCTTGATGGTTTCCAGCCGCTGGGCTTCCTGCTCTTCGGCGATGCGCTTCGCTTCGGCCTTTATCTTCTCCGCCTTCTGGTGTTCGGAGATTCGGAATTTGATCAGCGTCACCAGGTCATCATTGGCCTTGGTCACCAGCTGCTGCACGTCGTTGAACAGGAAGGCGTAATCAACGGCGAGCTCCGCCAGACTGGTCAGGTTCAAGCGAATACTGTCCGCTGCCTGACTTGCATCGATCTTCGCCCGGGCCAGCTCGGTATCTACCGCGTCCTGAAGGCTGGCGATGGTGCGCTTGTTCTTCATGGCGCCGGCGAAGTCCGAAACAACATGAGGCAGTGTGACTTGGCCCAGCGTCTTGTTGATTGCAGCGATGTGATCTGCCAGTGCCAGTTCGGCCTTTTGCTTGATGTTGGTCTTCACCAGCAGCTCTTGAGCCTTCACCAGCTTGTCGACTTTCAGGCGAGTCTCGCGAGCATGGGCACTGATGCGATCCAGCGATGAAAACAACTCATCGATGCTTTGGGTTTGCGACAGGGCCTGTTTCTTGGCGACGGCGACAGCCTCTTCAACATCGCCGCACCATTTGACTGCCTTCTTCGCATCAGCGAAGTCCTGGTCGGTGGAGAGTGTGGTTTTCACCGAATCGATGACGGCCAGGGCCGAGTCTTCAAATACCTTCAGGTTGCTGGCAGTGACCATGCCGGTCAGCTCGATGCGTAGGGCTGGCAGCTCATCAGGTGCCTTGCCGACGACGATTGAAGGAGCGTCGGTCATCTCGAAGTTGGCCAGGTCTGCCTCGAACTGTTTCCATCCTTCGATCAACTGGGCCGCGCGGCCGGCGACGGGCCGGTACTCCATGTGCACGAAGTTCTCCGGCGTGCCGTCCGAGCAAACAAAGATCACCCGCTCAGCGCCGCTGACCAAGAGTTGCTGCTCAAGCTGCCAGTAGTAGTGCGGAGCCAGTTCGCCGGCTTTCACCTGGGCCACAACCGACTCATTCCACAGCTTGTGTTCGAACAGGGTCTCGCCGAGCATCGTGGCGCCGTCCATGGAAGCCAGCAGGTTGCCCTCGGTCGCGACGATCGGATACAACTCTTCGCCGATCAACGCTTCAGTCAGTGGGCGGGCCAGGGCTTCAGTAGCGTGGCCCTTGTCGAAGATGAACTGCTGAGACGGCGTGACATCGGGCGTGATGCCGGTCTTTTTGGCTGCCAGCAGGTCTGTGCGGGTTTGGTACTTCGAGGCGCCCATCATTGCCGGGGCTTCGGAGGCGGTGCGGAACTTAGCGCGAAGGGTAAGCCACTCGGCGGAGCCTTGAGCTACGTTGTGAATTTTCATGCTGAATCTCCATCGAGGGCTTTGAGGTTGGTGATTTTTTCAATCTGCGCCGGGCTCAGCGTGTACTTGCTGCTGATGGTCGCAATGAGGTGTTCGGGGCTGGTGCGGTTCGAGTCGATCAATGGCTGCCACCTCACGATGTTCTCGGTCAGCAGTTCGTCGGAGTAGGCGGGCAGCGCTTCCGGTTCAGGCTGGGCGTGCTGTCGTGGGCTGACATCGCGCGCCGGCTCCTCGAATGCTTTGCCTTCCATCTCGTCGGCCGTTGGCGCCGATCCAACTTCAGGGAAAGCTTTGCGCAGGGCCTGGGCCTCGGCGCACTTGGCGAGTTGGGCAAATGCTCGGCGCTTCCACATGGCGTTGGGCGCCGCGGTGTCCTTGCTCGACGTCGCGTAGTTTTCGAGCCAGCGTTCATTGGCCGTGTATTCGGCAACCAGGCCGTTGCTCATCTGCCGCTTGACCGTTACACGGCACCATTCGGGATACGTGACTTCTACGCCGCTCAACTTCGCCGTTACTGGAGGGCCATATTCCGGCTCGCTGATCCCTGCATATTGGCCGGTGCGAGCTGCCTGAATGCGGTACAGGCCGATGCCCGGCATCACCGTGTCCTGCATCTTTTTTGTCTTGGTGTTCCAGATCGGGACGATGTGGACCGGTTTCAACATTGGGTCCAGGTGAGCGGCCTGGCAGTAAGCCAACACCATCACGACTGAGTTTTTTTCTGCGCCGGGGTAGAGGCTGCTGCTCAGTACTTCAACGAGCGCGGCCTCCGACATCGCAGGCGTGTTGTCGTCCTGCTTCATTACTGCGGACATGGGGAATCCTTGCCGCGATGCTCGCAGCGATTGAAGGTGTTGGTTATTGAGTGATTCGATCAGCGAGGGCGCTGAGCAACATCAGGAAGGTGAAGAGGGCAAGGACAGGGAAAGAGCCGCGCCAGATGAGTAGGTGCCGCTGGCGGCTGGTCACGTCCGAACTCTCACAGCGATCCTGCCACCCTTCATTGTTGGTGCCAGGCGCTGCGGCAGATCCCGCACCAGGTCTTCGCGCTTGCGGCCGATCAGCTCGTTGAAGGGGACGCCGAAGCCGAGGATGGCAATGCGGCGTTCGATGTCGTCGAGCTGGCTGTCGATCAGCGATTTAACCGGTGCGGTAGTCATGCTGCAGCCCTCTTGAGTTCTGTATTGCGCTCGACGAACTTGGCGTCCAGCGCATCGCGGTAACGGTTGGCGGTAGGGGAATCGACCAGATCGGCGAACTCGGCCATTTCGATCATGCCCATGATGAAGGTGCGGTCCGGGACCGGCGTACAGGACTTCTTCATCTTGGCGATTTCCAGGCCAAGACGGGCGAGAGCGGTAGCGTTGCTCATAATTCGTCGTCCTCAGCCTGGGCGGCCAGTGCATCGTCAGCGAGGGGCCGAAGTAGGGCCTCTGCAATTTCGCCAAGCTTGCCGAAAGGGTGGTCGCTTCGACCCAGCAGCTCGACGACGGCGTCTTTGTCGGCCCGTCCGCAGTTGTTGGAGATCAATAGCCAGCCAAGTGCCGGTGTGCCGACATCACAGTCCGCCTGCCGGGCGTTCGCCAGTTCATCCGCCGCCAGTGCAAGCTGGGCGACCGTGACGCACTGCGGCGACCTCATGCGCAGCTGAACCCTCACATCTGCGCCGAACCTCACCAGCTGCTCCGTGGCGTTGTAAAGCCACTCACTGCGGGCAATCTCCACCGCCGACTCGCTTACTGGAGGCGGCAACTGAGCGTCGTAACGCTCCTGGCATATCTTCAATGCTGCGTTCATGGTCGCCTCCAGGGTGGCGTTATTCGGTAGGCGGGGCGGGAAGTGGCTGCCAGTGGGTTGGCTCCATTGACCCATCAAAGTCGGTTACGAGATTCCCCAGTCCGTCATCTGCGGCCGGGTGAAAGTCATGGTCATCTTCTGAGTAGATCGTCGGCTCAACCCAGCGACCCTTGGTTGGGTCTCTGAAATTCCATCCAGATCCGATAACAAGCACGCCATCATCTGGCAGCCTGTCCTCAACCTTGATCCATTCGCTCATGGCGACCTCCAGTGTTTGGGGTTAAGCGTCTGCGGCAATGTCCGCGAGGATTTGAGCCTTGCGCTTTTCGAAGCGAGCGCTCCAGGTTGGACTTCCATCTACGCGCCAGATGGTCGCGCCACGCTTGCGGAGCTTCCGGGCACGAGCCGGAGAAATTCGATTCCCCCACCCCTCGGTGCGGTAAATGGCTTCCCAGTACTCGACGGTCTCGCGCTTGTCGTACTTGTAGTACCTGCTGCTCGGCTTGTTTTGGGACAGCCAGTCCTCTACCAGTGACCTCGCGACGGTGGCGCCACTGAAAACGTAGCAACTCTCCAGTGACTCACGGGTGCCAATGCCAGCATGAAGCGTGGGTACACCAGGATCGCCGCCGCAATCCCAGACCTGACCTTTGCACTCTAGGGTCGAGCCGTCAGTGAGAGTGATGGTGAAAGAGCTGCCCGCAAACGCATCACGGGTTCCAGGCGCAATCTTCATGAAGTCGAAGAAGCCATCGTGACTCGAAACAAGCAGGTTGCCGGTGCGCTCGTATACAAGACGCGGCATTTCATCCAGCAGCAGGAACATCTGCCCCTGCTTGGTTTTGATCACATCCAAAATCTTTGGCATTTCGGGAACTCCATTCGTTGGTTCACCTGTATTCGTCAACACTCATGCCTCCCGCTGGTTGCCGATGGGCGCGGGGGAGGAGTGCTGACGTAATAGAGGTGGGGAAGGGTGCCGGTCTTTCACGGCTGCCGCGGCGCTGGCCGTTTAGCGAGTCGTACTGAAGGCTGGTAGCATCGACACTCCTTATCGGAGCAAGGAATTGCTATGCATCAGGTTGTTGAAGGGGCGTTAAACGTGATCGCAGCAGAGAGCAGCGAGCCCAAATACACTGAAGCGTTCAGCGCTGTCCGTGCAGTAGTGGTTGAGTTTGGGGAGGAGAATTTGGCTGATCGGCTTTTTGCCGATATCCCTGACTCGATATCGTTTCTGCAGGTCGCTAGGCTATTTGACTTTCTTGCTTGGCAGACGGATGACAACGGATCAGCGATGACTCGCGCAGCTGAGCGCTGGCTCGTCGAAGGCACAGATCTACGCAAGATTCAGATCGCTCTCAACCTCGAGGTGTACCCGTTTCCGGACGAGCATGAGATGTACCGTGTGCTGTCTGACGTGGCTGTAACCTTCCCGCAGATGGCTGATAGATGCCAGCAGCTAATCAGCTCTCGGAAAAGTCGGTAGTACCCGGTCTACATCCCAAAGCCCGCTCTTCGAACGGGCTTCAGTGATGCTTTCCGCCTTGACCCGCTTCTGGCGTCGGTCATCGGCTTGAATCGAATGTTTCTCCAGCCGCGGGCCTCTCGGCTTGTTCTCCCGCTGGATAACTGTTCTTGGCGCTTTACGCTGCACGCCCGGGTAAGTTGCCAACCCTCTGAACCGTTTAGGCCGGTTCATCGCTGCCTTTGAATCTGGGCCGGTGGTGATCCGGCAAGGGTGAAACCAAAGAGCGGCGGGCGGTGAGGCCCTGGCGAGTCCCTGTTGGGTGACTCGATGAAGCCAACATTACTAGCGATAATATTATCAGTCAAGACCGCAGGTAATAAAAAAGATCGTGGATAATAAAAAACCCGCTCAATGGCGGGCTAATTTATGCGTCGCAGTATTCTCGCCAGCCGATCCTGACGGTTCCGCCCTCCAGGGTCTCGACTCGGACGCCGGCCGTTTCGCTGATCTCATCCAGCAAGCGCTGCCAGTCTTCGGGAGCTTCATGCTCCAACCTAAACACGGTCACCGCCTGATACTTTTGAACGCCTGGGGAGGCGATCAGGGCCTGTAGGCGACGGCCTGCCGACTCGTAAGAGGATGTTGGTTTAGAGGTGGTAAACGCTGGACTTGGCATGCGACTCTCCTGGTCGTTACTGGATATATATACAGTATTGGTGGCGGGCGATATTGGCAAGCTGCATTTGGATCCAACATGCATTTATGCATAAATAGTCTAAGGGTGACTTTCATCCACGCAAGAAAAAGCCCGCACTTGGGCGGGCTCTGGTTACTTTTAGCTGTCAGTCATTAACAGACGGGGCTTGGCTCTTACCGGTCCATATAAACAATTTCGCTGAATAATTTTGGTCCTTCGCGCATCGTGACAAGGGCGTTCTTGGCCTCTTCCTTGGTTTCAAATGGGCCAGCACCTACGACCAGGCCCGTCATTGAAACAACTGGAAGTCCGGCTGCGGAAATGGCCGCCGTTGATCGCCGCTGATCTTCTACGTCACGACAAGCCACGGAAGCAACCCAGCCATTTTTAAGCTTTAACGCTTCGACAGGCTCAACATCTGCTGCGCAGTGCTTGCACTTGACCGCTGCAGCCTTAATGCTCTCGGCGCACATAGGGCAAGGCCGAGTATCTTTTTCGGCGAGAGAAGTGGTTGGCTGGTTTTTTCCGGAAAGCAGAAGCATGAGAAGACCCGCGAGCGCGATCACACTGCCGACAATAGTGTGGATCTGCCGATCGGCCATCAGGCCCATATTGTTCACTCGCCCGCCAGCACCAGTCAGCACCGAGACGTCCATGCTCAACGCAAAAATCAACCAGCAAGCGCCGACAATCAGAGCGAGCACTCCAAGTCCTTTCATTGATTAACTCCCGTAATTGAGCCAGCACTTTATCATCCGTGGCGTACAGCCACCATCTAAGGGTGGGGGTGCACAGACTACAAAGATCACGCTCTGTGGCAGGTTAATGAAAAACGGATCATTAAGATGCTTGACCGCTTCAGTCACCTGGATCGGCATTAGCTGTTGTTGTGATCCCGAGCGCCTGCGATCTGAAGTCTTGATGAGCGGTCGCCATTTTTAGTACGGTTTTGGAATATCTTGTTTCTAAATCGGCTTTCGCTTCGGCGGACAGGTTTTTATCTTTCAGTGCTTTCTTCTGATATTTTAAGTCATTTTCGTAAGCTGTTAGATAGTCTGTTAGTTCCGGAGCCTGTTCAACTTTTCTTTGAAGTCTAGATATTCCGGCTGCAATAAACGGACTCGCGATTCCTGCTATTACGGGGATTATTGTTTTTGCCTCTATCGATAAATCAGCTGTAAATAGAGCGCTAATGGATACCAATAATCCTGTGATAGTGGCGGTCAATCCCGTGCGGCTACTGGACGATGAGTGCTCGGCTTCACTCATGGCTGGCTCTCCGCTGGCTTAACCCTAGGTCAATTTCTTTAATTGACCCGTCACGTTTTCTCTGTATTTTTATACGAGATTTTACGACGCCGTTATCCTTGTATGTAACGTAAATATCTTCGATCGAGAAATATCTATGATATATATATCTTACGGACAGGCGACCAATCCTGAATGCTAAGGGAGCAAGCAGGATCATGAATAGAAACACCATAGCCAAGGCAATTTCGTGCTGGCTCCATGCAGGCATAACCACCTCCGTCGCTACCATTCAGGAAATCATTCCTTAACCTTGACTATAGCACGCTCGATGGTTGCACGCGTGGGTCTAGATGTCGTGGTGGTTTCAATCGTAATATTATAATTATCGTCCTTCTGGAAAGTTTTTTGATTCTTGTGAACCTTGTCAAGGAATGTCTTGTCTTTAACAGTAACCGCGAATTCCGAGCCGTCATGCTTTCTGATTCGCCAGCCTTTCGATGATTCGAAATTGATTTGAGCGAAAGATGCTCTGACAACCTCTGTCTCAACTGTTATCTCCTCGAGAGTACCCTTTGGTAATCTTGAGAAATCATCGATAGCGGCTTCCTTAATAGCAATCACTGTGTTTTCAGCGCTCCCCTTCACCTTAAATTGAGCGTCTTTTTTTCCTGTTAGAGGCGCTTGTATTACCTTGTGCAAGGCGTCGCGAATTTTCGTATTTGTAATGAGCTTTGCGAGATTTTTGTCCACCTTGATAGGTCCGCCTGTAGTCATAACTTCCGCATTTTCACTGTCTCCTTCAATTGTAACAGAAGTTATTTTTTTGCCTTTAATCTGCTGGACTAATTCGACAAGTGAACCGCCTACAAACGCCGCAACTGGCGTTGCAAATCCCAATATTCCAAGAACTTTAAGTGCCGTTGCAGGATCTGCCAATAAAGCGAATACAACCTCGACAGAACCCTCTTTTGCCGGTGTGGTTACCTTGAGCGACACATCTGCCGAGCCATTGCTAATGACGCTTGCGGTTTCCTCGATAAGGTTATGCATGCCTAGAATGGCCTCACCGAGGTCCTTCGCACTTATTTCATGGCGAGAAAGTGCACTTTCCTTCGCATCGTAAGATATTGTGAACTTTTTTTCAGAGAGCTCTTTTTCTTTTGCCCGTTTTACAGCTTTGGCTTCCGCCATATCCTTCTCCCCAGCGCAGCCTTCCAATTGGCAGGCAAAATGTTTTTTGTGGATGACTTATCAGCTAAAAAAGTAATTTTTTCTAATCGGCTGAGGTTAGTTCCATATGCTCGTGTAGTCCATAACCCCATTAGCCGTAGTATCAAGCGTGGTGGGCACTACACGCCACTAGTCTCCGATCCTGGATGTAGGTTGATCACTCAGCCTTTTCCCGCACAAACCTTCCCGCCTTCACCTCATCCGCATAACCCGCCAGCCTGGCCTCTGATTCTTGAAGGCTGATTGCAATCCTCTGCATCTCTAAGGCGCCTTGCTCATCCCCGGCGGCTAGCATTCGCTCGGATACTGCAAATAAATCCACTCCAGCCCATACGAGCAGGTACGCAGCCTCTTTCAGGTCGCGGCACAGCTGCTGGTTGGGTTTGGTCAGGCCCATCACGACCTCCGCACTCAGTAGTGAAATTTCTGGGTGGCCTGCACTACAACGCCAACGATTCGGCAGTTTTCATCAAATACTTCAGTCGGGTAGCCGGGATTCAGGGGTTTTAAGTAGAGCCTGCCACCATCACTGACTAACTTCTTAAAGGTCGCCTCATTGCTGTCCGGCAGCTTGGCCACAACAAGCTTGCCTGGGGTCGCCTCGACTTCGGTGTCTACTAGGATCAGGGATCCCTGGGCAATGCTCGTGCCGACTGGAGAGGTCATTGAGTCGCCTTTGACCTCGAGCCAGAACGCCGGGCCTTTCGAGTTGTACTCAGAGTACTCGTAGCGATCCGATACGCCGGCAGGGTAGGGCTCGACCGCCTCAGCCCAAGATCCGGCAGACACCCAGCTGATAACGGGGTATCGGTAATACGCTCCCGGCTGCTGAGCGCCCTCAACATTGGATTCAGAAGACCTGGAAATGCCCTTGATCTCTCTCGCCAACCTTTCACTGAAGTCAGAGACCGGTACCTGCAGGTACCTGGCGAAAACTGCGGCAGCCTCAATGTTCAATGCGTTCCGGCCGGTAAGGTAATGGCTTGCAGCGCTTTGACTATTCGCCTTCAAACCCTCCATTGCGATTTTCTCCTGACTGATGCCAAGAGACTTTTTTTTCGCCTTGTAGATGGCGTTCAGAGCCGCGCACTCGGCCAGCTCTTCAGCTGAGAGCGCGCGCTTTTTTGCCGGGGCTTTTTCAGGATTTTTCATCAGGCAACTGTATGACTTCGGGTAATAACATTCTAAGACCGCCGATATTGACTTAATAAAGACCGCAAGTAATACTTGTGCATGCATCGCGCAGGAGAAACCCGTATGCAACGCACACCATTGAAAGAGTTCGTGACAAGGGTCGGGCAGATCAAGGCTGCCGAAGAGCTGGGCATGACCCAGGGCGGAATCAGTAAGGCTCTGCGTGCTGGTCGAGAGGTTTACGTGATCGATCTGGGTAACGGGAAGTTCAAGGCCGAAGAGATAAAGCCTTTTCCCGGCCAGGCTCAACGACTCGCCAGCTAAGCGACATCCCTGTCCGCCGCTCCATTGAGCAAATGATCGCCTCTGCACCTGCAGGGCGCCACGTAAAGAATTTCGAGGTGTTACATGCAGGATTTGATGAAGGCGATCTATGACGTGGTTGACGACCATGGGGCAGGGCGGATTGCGGAGGGCGCCAGCTTCTCTTCGAAGACGCTGCTTTCTCAAAAAGCGAACCCGGACTACGACAGCCACAGACTGAACGTCCAGGAGCTGCACCGGATTATGAAGTTCACCCAAGACTTCCGCCCGCTGAAGGCATGGGCTGAGGCTTTCGGTTTCGACCTGGTGCCAAAGGAAAAGCCCGAGGGGATCAACCTCAACACCGCGCTTCTGCGCCTCCATGCCGATCTGGCAGACGTGACACGCCTTGCGTTCGACGCCCAAGCCGATGGCCGGGTTTGCACTCGCGAGAAATCCGAACTTCTCAAGGAGGCCGAGGAAGTGATCGTCAGCCTGGAAGTGTTCAAGCAGTCGGTGAAAGCAGCCTGAATTTCAAACACAAAAAAGCCACCGGACGAGGGTGGCTTTTTCTGCAGCAGTAAACATCTGGAGCGAATCATGCACCAACACACAGAATCGATCAATACCCCCAACAATCTCGCGCCACGTTTTTCGCAATCTGAAAACGTGGCGCGCAATTCCTCAGTGATTCCGTTCGACTTCGACGGCGCCGCGATCCGAGTCATTACCGACAAGCTCGGCGACCCCTGGTTTGTTGCCCGCGATGTCGCTGACGCCCTCGGCTACTCAAAACCGGAAAACGCCGTGGCCCGTCACTGTAAGGCTGCGACCACTACCCCGAAACAGGGTGGTGGTTTCATGACCATCATTCCTGAGCGCGATCTGTACCGGCTGGTGATGAAGTCCAAGCTGCCGGCCGCCGAGAAGTTTGAAGAGTGGGTGGTGGGGCAGGTCCTGCCGAGCATTCGCAAGAGAGGCACCTTTTCTGCCCAGGGCCCGAACAACTCCAAAATCGTCGGTGAGCTGGCCATTCTGGAATGCTTCGACCGTCTGCTGAAGCCTGCGAACTCCAGCAAGATGATGATGCTGGCCAAGATCGCCGCCAACAACGGCCTGGACGCCAAATTCCTCCCAGGCTACGCCATGGACGCCGCCCCTGACGCCGCTGGCAGCTCTTCGATGCCTACCAAGGCAATCACTGCCCTTATCAAAGATCACGCCATCGCCAGCACCGCCCGCGCTTTCAACCTTGCGCTCAAGGCTCACGGCTTCCTGACTTTGCTCCAGCGCAAAAACTCCAAGCAGGAAATGGTCGACTTCTGGTCCGTGACTGAGAAAGGGATGGCCTACGGCAAGAATCTCACCAGCCCTCAATGCCCCCGCGAGACTCAGCCTCACTGGTACGTGGATCGCTTCCTTGAATTGGCCGGCCTTGTCGGCAAAGGAGCCAAGTAATGGCCGGAGATTGGATAAAAATGCGCATCGACCTTCAGACGCATCCGAAAGTATTCCGCATGGTGTCCGCATTGAAAGCGGACAGATTGCGGATCATCGGCGGACTGCACATCGCTTGGAGCATCTTCGACACCCATTGTGATGATGGTGTGCTGGTGGGCTACACCGTCGACGCGATGGATGCGGTGGTCGGCTGGCCAGGCTTTACCCAGGCCATGATCGACGTGGAGTGGGCATCCGTGAATGAAGGCGGAAGCCTTGTAATGCCCCGCTTTGACGAGCACAACGGGGCCAGTGCAAAGCGGCGCGCGAACGACAACGAGCGGAAACGTAACGACAGAAAGACGAAGAGTGTCCGCAATGTGTCCGCTAGTGATGCGGACAAATTGCGGACCAGAGAAGAGAAGAGAAGAGAAGATAAAGAACAAAAGCCTTATGGCGATGATGAAGTCGATCACGCTGAGTTGTTCGCGCAGTTCTGGGCCCTGTATCCACGCAAGGTGGGCAAGGAGGCTGCACGCAAGGCGTGGGACAAGCTCAAGCTGACCAACGAGCTTTTCGATTCTCTGGTTCAGGCCCTGGGCGCGCAGTGCCTCACGACAGACTGGCTCAAGGACGACGGCCGGTTCATCCCACACCCATCGACGTGGATCAACGGCAAGCGCTGGGAAGACGAAGTGCCTGATCCGTCGTCGGCCGGTAGCAACGTCCACCAGTTCACGCCGCGCCCTCAGTCTGGCGAACCAGACTTCAACAGCAAGGCGTGGGCTGACGGCCTTGTGGCTCGCCCATGAAGCCAGTCAACCAACTGATGGCGACCATGGGCAACCTGCCCGCTGAAAGCCATGTCCAGCCGATCGACATCACGCCGCAGACGGTCGAGGTGGTTAACGACTTGTTCCGACGGCTGCGTGGGATCTTCCCTGCATGGCGCCAGGCGTGGCCGTCCACCGAAGCACTGGACGCTGCAAAGGCCGAGTGGATCAAGGAGTTCGCCGAGGCGGGCATCCGCACCCTGGAGCAGATCGAGTTCGGCATCCAGAAGTGCCGCAAGCTCAAGAAACCTTTCGCGCCGAGCGTTGGTGAGTTCATCGCCATGTGCGTGCCTGGCCCGGAAGACTTCGGCATGCCAGCCGCTGCTGACGCCTGGATCGAAGCGCTGATGACCACTTACAGCCATGAAGCGGTGAAGCTGGCCGCTGAGGCGACAGGGCTGTTTGATCTGCGCGTCGCCAAGCAGGAAGACAAGGGTCTTCGCGCCAGGTTTGACCACAACTACGAAATCATCCTTCGCCGTGCGCAGGCCGGGCAACAGCTCGACGGCCGAATCGCCACCGGCATCGGTCACGACAGCCAAAAAACTGAACTGGAACTGGCCGAAGAGTTTGCCAGCCAGCGCCAGGCACGCCTACTCGACGTACAGGGAATCCCATCCACCGGCGCCGGCGCACGCGCGCAGTTGATGGCCAAGTTCGGCAAGAAGACAACGGAGCAACGGACATGACCATCGACAAGCAGAAACTTCAGAAGCTGCTGTGGAGTGAAGTCGCTTCTTGGAAGGCTGACTGCGGGGAGTGGAAGCAGAACGCTGAAGCGCTCGGCGAATTCCTTGGCGAGAAGACCGTGGAGGAGGTGGCTTTGGAGCTGCTTACCGAAAACGAGCTCCTCCGCAAAGAGTGCGCCCGGCTGACAGAGGACAACCTTGCATTGCTGGAAACCCCGGGGGACGCGCTATGACCGACTACATCGAGCTTCAGAAGGCCGCCGAATACGCGGCCCAAGACACAATCAAGTTCGCTGATGAAAGCGAGGAGATGCGTGCGCTCCAGCAGTTCCACGAAGAAGTTGATCCTGAAACAGTCCTGGCCCTGATCGCCGAGAACGAGCGGCTGGAGCGACTTGCTCTTGATTCAGTCAACGGAGAGTACGCGGCCAATATGGATCTTGAATCCGTCTGCGCCGAGCGCGACCAACTCCGCGCCGAAGTCGCCGGCCTCAAGACCGGCTACGAAGCCTACGGGCGGGTGAATGCTGAGCTGAAGGCTGAGTGTGAGGCGCTGCGGAAATACGGGGAAGAGTTTGCCGTATTGGCTGAGCGCCGCCGCGAAGAGGCCGATGCGTTGCGCAAGGATTCAGAATCCTATCGCTTGTTGAGCTTCTGCCATGGGCAGGGAACGCTGCAACTGGTTCGGTCTCACCATGAGTTGTGCGCCGAGATTCGCCGATTGAAAATTCTCGCCGGCGAGCCAGTGCCGCCAACTCCCGAAGAGTTCATTGGGCCAAGCCCTGAAGGTCCGACGGCGCGCATCCGCCGCAAGCTGGCCGCCATGGGCAAGGGAGAGCAGTCATGAATGTCCCGACGTTCAATCCAAAGGGCATTCGGCCTTGGATGATCAAGTACCGGTTCGCGGCGCGCATATTCTGCCTGGCGATGTTGCCTGTTTCCCCATTCGTGTATGGCGCCGCCATCCTCTGGGAGAACCGTAGCGGTTTTTCTGAAATCAAGATGCTCGCCAAGGCGGCTTTCTTGCCATGGAAGGTGAAGTCATGACCAGCCTCCAGATCCGCAACGAATCAGACCGCAACAAGGCCATGGGGTACATCGCCGGCCTGGACCTAGCCAAGCCGAAGAAGCTGGACATCACCGAAGTGGACCGAAGCGGGGAGCAGAACAAGGCCCTGCACGCGGCTCTGGCCGATATCGCCGCCCAGGTCGAGCACGCCGGGAAGAAGTGGGATGTCCTGATCTGGAAGCGCCTGCTGACCGCCGCATGGCTGCGCGAGTCGGGCGATCAGCCGCAAATGATACCGGCGGTGGACGGCAACGGCTTCGACGTCATCTACGAGCGCACCAGCAAGCTCACCGTGAAGCAGTGCGGAGAGTTGATCGAATGGGTTCATTGCTTTGGCGCCGAACACCAGGTGCGCTGGACGCAGAAGGACAATTGGGGAGGGCGTTACTAAATGGCCATCGAAAGGAAGCCGGCCAAGCCGAAGAAATGCCGCGTTGCTACGTGCAGGGCCTCATTCGTGCCTTCTCGCATGGGGCAGGCGGTATGCAGCCCGGCGTGCGCAATGATTGACGCGCCAAGGCACGCGCCCAAGGCAAAAAAGGCGCTGGCCGACATTGAGCGCAAGGAAATCAAGGTCCGCAAGGAGAAGCTGAAGAGCAGGGCGGATCACGCCAAAGAGGCCCAAGCGGTTATCAACCGGTATGTCCGCCTACGTGACGCTCATCTGGGCTGCATCAGCTGCGACAAGCCGGCGAGTTGGGGTGGTCAATGGCATTGCTCGCACTTTCGCAGCGTGGGCGCCGCCGCACACCTCAGATTCAACCTATGGAACATGAACAAATCCTGCTCCCAGTGCAATGCCCACCTGAGCGGAAACATCATGGTTTACCGGCCCCGCCTGGTCCAGAAGATCGGCGCGGAAAAGGTCGCGTGGCTTGAGTGCAATCAGGACCTGGTCCGCCATGAAATCCATTACTTGAAGCGCCTCAAGGCTGTTTTTACGAAGAAGGTGAAACGGATAGAGCAGAGATATGAAAGGGGGCAGTCATGGGTAGCAATGTGATTCTTGTTCGAAAAGCGCTCGTCGAGATTTCTGGATCAAGAAGGTCGATCGGAGTGTTTCGGTGCCCGGAGTGCTTGGTCGAATTCGAAACCAGAATGGAGCGCGCCAAGGTCATGACAGGGCTCTGCATTCCATGCGCAAACAAGGCGGCGGGTAAGAAGCGCGCAACCCACGGCCTCAATAACTCGAACAGCCGGCTGCATGTGACGTGGGCGAACATGAAGCGCCGCTGCCTGAAGCCTCGTGGCTCTGAAATCCAGAAATACCACGGCGTGACGCTTTGTGAAGAGTGGATGAGCTTTGAGCCCTTCATGGAGTGGTCGCTTGCAAATGGCTACACCGATGAGCTGACGCTTGACCGGATCGAATCCTCGAAAGGCTACGAGCCGGGCAATTGCCGTTACGCCGATTACAACGTGCAGGCGGCCAACCGCAAAAAGACGGACAAGAACACCAGCGGTCACGTCGGGGTTTCTTGGGACCGTGGCAGATGGTGCGCGAAGGTCCAGTGGCAGAAGAAGCAGATACACCTCGGTCGGTTCAAGGACCTCCGCGATGCAGTGAGGGCGCGCAACGATTACTTGGCGGCGCACGACCTACCGCACTTGAGGGCATAGCAATGGACGACATCAAAACCATCAAGGCCAAATACCGGGCATTGACCAGAGAACTGAAAAAAGGGGAAGCCGCATGACCTATCGCAACGTTGTTTCAGCAGTAGTTCGCGCCCTTGCGGCCGAGACCATCACTTCTGCTGGCGGTTGTGACTTTGAGCCAAAGGTGCAGTGTGCCAAGCAGAAGGGGGAGATCGTCGGCAAGGAGGCTGCATTCCTGACTGACTGCTGGGTTTTCGGTCGCCTGCACAAGTCGCTGACCGCCGAACACTGGCGCGCCCTTGTGGCGAAGTTCTCCACGCACACTGAGCGCAAGCATGCGGCAATTGCAGAATTGACCCGTGTGATGCGCTCACCGGCGCCGGAGCGTTTCCTACACTGCGCCGTAGTTACGTGGGCGTTACCTCGGCTGCCGGGAGTGGACGGCAAGCGCTCCACGAACGTACTGCCGGCCGGGTGGTACGAGATGGACAACTGGTCGAACGAGCCTCACCCGATCAAGACCCAGGAACGGTGGAGGCGAGATATTCGCAAGTCGCTGGAGAGCTGCGTAGATATCGCTTTGGTCGAGGCTCAGCACATTCTTGAGCAAGAAGGCCTTGTGACATCAGAAGTCGCTTGACGGCGACTGAGCCAATGAGCCATTATCTACCCATCCTGTCGTACTTGCGCATGTAGGTGATGCAAGAGACAAACAAACCCGGCCATCGCGCCGGGTTTTTTATTGCCTAAGTTTCCCCAAGCCCTCAGAGCCTCTGACTTGTCACGCTGATGAGGTACCTATTCAGGGCCTCTGCACATGCAGGGGCTTTTCTCGTTATGAGGCAAAGCAAATGTCCGGCCAAATCCAATCCTGCGATTACGTGCCGGGCGTTTCCGGATGGAAGCTCGACACCGATACCGGTACTTTTGAGGTTAATTCCTGTCGCGCCCAAGGCGAAGGCGGCACTACCGTCAAAGTTCATGGCGGATCGATGACCGTAACTCACAATGGCGTACTTCGATCCCTTCTGAATGGGCTTCCTAGCCTGTGTGACAAATAATTGCTATTCAGGGCCTCGCCATCGTGCGGGCCTTTTCGTTTTCGGCCCCACCACACCCATTGCTCCGAGCTGGGAGTGCTGCTGGGCTGGATTTATCAATCTCCCCGAGAGGGAGTAATCCGGATGCCAAACATGCCTGATAAGCCAGACACCTGGGCCAAAATCTGGCTGGCGTTGAGCAATCCGCTCTGGCAGGGCGTGATCATGTCCATCACCGTCTCACTACTGCGTGTCATGTATGACGCGAAAGAAACGAGCAAGCGCCGGATCGTGTTTGAAGCGCTGATCTGTGGATCGCTGAGCCTGGTTGCGTCAAGCGTGATCGAGTGGATGGCTTGGCCACCAAGTCTTTCTGTTGCTGCTGGAGGAACTATTGGGTTCCTCGGTGTGACGGCCATTCGCGAGATGGTGACCCGCTTCCTGGGTCGCAAGGCTGATTCAGCATGAAGGCGTTCGCAGCAGCAATCATCATCGCCTTGGTCGGTCTGTTACTGGTGGGCATACAGCAGTCGCGTGTCATAGCCCTTCGCGGGGAGGTGGCATTCGAAGCTGGCGAGAAGTCGAAAGCCGTCGCCGCCAATGCCGAGAGTCAGGCCACGATTACCACTTTGCGCGCCGAAGCGCTGCGCAACGCCGCGTACACATCCGACCTGGCCAAGCGAATCAAGGCCAGCGAGAAGAAAGCCGAGAAGGCGAGGAAAGACTTTGAAGAACTCAAGCGCAGCAGCAAGCCTGTTCGTGACTGGGCTAATCAGCCTTTACCTGACGGGCTGCGCGGCAAAGACGGCGGTAGTGACAAAGACCGAGGCGGTAAGAATTGAAGCGCCCGAGCTGATCCCCTGCGAACGCGTTGAACAAGACCAGGCCGACCTTCGACTCAACGGTGATGTGTGGGAGCTCAAAGATAAGGCGATCAAGTTACTGGATACGTGCGCTGACCAGGTCGACGCACAGATCGTTCGCAGTCAGAGCAAGTAAACGTAAAAGGTCAAGGCAGGATATGAGCCCTGAAGGCCAGCTCAAGCTCGGAGTTCAGCTGCTTAAATTGCTCGCGACTGATAAAACCAGCATCCAACAATGTTTGGTTAAAGCTGTGAGCGTCGTTCGTTAAGTTCTCACGATCTGATTTGCTTACGGCCGAAGCCAAGCGCCCGAAGTTTATGCGGGCTGCGGTCATCGCGAACTCTGTGTCTGTTGGCATGTGCATCTTCTCTAAAAGTTTGCCGACCATGCACTTGATGAACGTGCTCAATCGTAATCTATCCAGCAGCGTTGATTGTCTGCGGACAGGGCGAATCATTTGATTCAAGCTAAGGGTGATTTGTAAGCCAGACAGGCTTCATCGAGCTCTCTGTTCAGTTGATCCAATTGCTCGGGGCTGATCAGGCCGGCAATCAAAAGTGACTGGTTATAGCCGCAAGCGCCTCCCTTTAGCTTGGCGAGGTGCGCATCATCTTTTGCTTCAGCCAGATACTTGAAATTGTCTCTTGCCCTAGCCATTGCGGTTGCTGCATCAATTGGCATCGGCTTCTCTTTTTTTGGTTGCGAGCTTAGCAGGGGCTCTGTTTTATCGGTTTTGACCTAGTTTATCCCAATCGTAAATCCGCGCCACGTTTTCAGATGCGCCAAATTGTGGCGCGCAATTATGAGGGTTCGCCATGAACCAATTTCCAAATATGACCGGTGCCTTCGTCATCGGCGCGGTCACTTGTGCCGTGGTTGGGTGGGCAGTCATTGAGGGCGCCATCTGGATTGGCACTCACATCAGTATTGGGTGGGCGTGATGAACAATGTCACCCGGCTGCATCACGCGCTACCTCTGGGCCAAGACATCAACGCTGTCGTGAACGCTCTCGACAAGGCCATTGCCGATGCCGTGGACGCCGCCAAGAACGCCGGGTTGCCCCAAGGCCTGATCGTTGGGTTGCTCCACGGTCACGCTCACGCACTGACGCACCAGATGGTGACCGAATGACCGTCAAGGTTCTGGAGTTCAAACGGGAAGATTGGCGCAACGCCGCCAAGACCCTGCGCAAGATTGCCGATGACCTTGACGCGGGCGAGCATCCTGAATGCACCGTAGGCGCCTTGACGCTGATCGGCGCGAAGGGGGAGGTGACCGTGTTCGGTCTCGGCCCCAAGTGCGACGACCTCCAATGCCTGGGTGCTATGCGCCTGGGTGAGCAGAAGCTGATTGATGTGCTGCTGGATAACGCGGAGGGGTAGGTGTGCCGCAGGTGAGTGCGGCCCGGACAGGCCCTAATTCTTTTTCAGCGCAGCTCTCTCTCCAATGCTTTCTGATAACAGACAAGGTCAGAAGACCGCATTCCTGTTTCGTATGCCGTTTGATAATGATCTGCACTTAGGGTGCATGGGTCGCTAGTTCCGCCACTCATCTCCCGCTCAAGAGCCTTTTGATAGCAGACCAGATCGCTAGCTCGCATCGTTGACTCATAACGATCTTGATATTTTTGAGCGGGCTCAGGGCAGGTTCCATATGGTGTTGCAGCCATACATGCTGACGAGGTCACCACCGCTGTGCAGGCTAGAAGGCTTCGTAACTTTACGTTCATCCTTGATGCTCCTTTTGTGTTTTTTCATCAATACCGGCAACGCGCCACTATTTCAAGCTCAAGGTGAACCATGGATAGGCCATACCCTCCATCATCACTGCTTGAGCTGTCCGATCTGTCCGACTTTAGCATTCGCCTAACCCCAGCTCCTGAAGTGTGGGAATGGCTCCAAGCCGAGATCCTTGCCGACACTGGCAGCATTCACAACGAAGACCATGTCCACCTACTGGATGCAGACATCCGGATCATGTGGGCGTCGTCGAGCTTCGCCAAGCAGGGTCGCACAGTCCTGGGCCAGGCCGAGCAGGTAGCGTTCCGTGCCGGTGGCTGGCAGAAAGCCCGAATGGAACAACAGATGCGCGATTGGTTCGGCGACGTGCCGGCCTTCATCATCACCTTGGCTGCGGACTACTGCGCCCAGTGCAGTGACACCGACTTCTGCGCCCTGGTGGAGCATGAGCTGTATCACCTGGCTCACGCGACCGACAAGTACGGTCAACCAGCATTCACCCAAGACGGTGCACCGAAGATCAAGCTGCAGGGCCACGACGTAGAAGAGTTCGTCGGTGTTGTCCGTCGCTACGGTGCGAGCCCTGACGTTCAAGTGTTAGTGGATGCAGCAAACAAACCCGCCGAGGTGGGGAAACTGAACATATCGAGGGCTTGCGGAACCTGTCTGCTCAAGCTGGCCTGAATGTGAGACAGGCATGAGACGGAACCCAATCTATGGCAGCCCTGAAAAACGATGTGAAAGCCTTCATCGTTCAGGCTTTGGCGTGTTTCGACACTCCCACGCTCGTCTCACAAAACGTTAAGCATGAATTCGACATCGATGTGACCCGCCAGCAGGTGGAGCAGCACGACCCAACAAAGCGCGCCGGAGCCAATCTGGCAGCCAAGTGGCGCACCCTGTTCGAAGATACTCGCAAGCGGTTCCGTGAAGAAACTGCAGAGATTCCTATAGCCAATCGAGCCTATAGGCTGCGAACACTTGGGCGTATGGCTGAGAAGGCCGAGAACTCAAAGAATATGGCGTTAACGGCCCAGCTATTGGAGCAGGCCGCCAAGGAGACGGGAGACGTCTACGTCAATCGCCGCGTTGAACCTGACAAGTCGCTAGATGAAGAAATCAAACGGCTTGAGATCGAGAAGCGTAAGGCCGAGCTCAAGCTGATAGAGAAGGGTGGTGGCAACTCCAATGCCCAACTGCTGGCCGATTTGATCGCGAGGCTGCCGTCATGATCGCGAACACCGGCAATCTGATGCTGGATCGGCAGCTGTCACGTTGGTACCCGCTCAAGGATCACCCGGTGCAGCTCGCCTTGGTGGGCGCTGTGTCTGAAGGAGTTCGCTTCCCGCTGGTGCCTGCTGGTCGTCGTAGCGGCAAGACTGAGCGGTTCAAGCGCTTCGTGGTGAAGCAGGCATCGGCTTACACCGGCATGTACTTCGCCGCCGCACCAACGCATGCGCAGGCCAAGAAGATTTTCTGGGATGACCTCAAGGCATTCACGCTGTGCTGCATGCACAGTCGCCGCCCCTCAGAGTCGGACTTGATCATCTATCTGGACAACGGTAGCGAGATTCACGTCATCGGCCTGGACAAGCCGCAGCGGATTGAGGGTATTCCGTGGACTGGCGGTGGCATCGACGAGTTCGCCGACATCAAGCCGGATGCCTGGGAGGCAAACATTCTCCCGGCGCTTAACACCGTCAACCCGACCATGCCTGATTACCGGGCCTGGTGCTGGCTGCTCGGTGTACCTGATGGCCTGAACCACTACTACGATCTGTGCATGCAGGCAGAGTCGGGCAACGACCCGAATTTCCGGGTGTTCCACTGGAAGTCGGCCGAGATTCTTCCGGCTGATGTGATGGATGCAATGAAGCGGGCCATGTCCGCCAAGCAGTTCAAGCAGGAATTCGAAGCATCGTTCGAAACGGCGTCTGGCCGGATCTACGAGGACTACAGCAAGGCGAACACCACGGATGCAGCCATTGAGCCGCATGAGCAGCTGATGTGGATGCACGACCAGAACTTCACGCCTCTGTCATCTGCGATCGGTGTCCGGCGCAATGAAGGCAAAGACCTCTATCTGCTCGATGAGATCGTTCTGATCAGCGCCGTTTCGAAGCAGTCGGCTGCCGAGTTCGTGGACAAGTTCAAGGACCACAAGAACAAGCACGTCCTGATCTACGGTGACCCGGCTGGCAAGGCGGGCGAGAAGCACGGCCACGCTTCTGACTACACCGACATCGAGGGCGTGCTGAAGGCCAACGGTTGGACGTACACACGCAAGGTCAAGCCAGCTCACCCATCCATCAAGGATCGGCAGAACGCCGTGCGAGCGAAGATCCTGACCGCCTCAGGCGAAACCAGCTTGTTCATCAACCCGGTCACCGCTCCCTGGTGCCACAAGGGGCTTAGCACGGTTCAGCTTCAAATGGGCTCGACCTTCCAAGAAGACCAGAAGAACGACTACCAGCACATCACTACGGCGATCGGCTATTGCATCGACGTTGAGTGGCCGTGCATCAAACGCACAGGCGGAACACGCCGAATTGGAGGCTTGGCCTGATGCCAGTGCAATCGACAAACCCCGACTACGACGCGCATATCGCCGAGTGGGAAATGATGGACGACGCGCTCGAAGGTGAGTGCGCCGTGAAGCGTAATGAGCGAAACCTCCCAAAGCCCAGCGGAATGGTGGAGGCTGAAAAGCTGGACGCCACCGGCAACAGGTATCTCTACGAGAACTACACGAACCGGGCTCAGTACGAGCACTGGGTGCGCGACTCGCTGCGTTCGATGATGGGGCTGGTGTCTCGACTCATCCCCGAGATAGAGCTTCCTGCCCGCTTAAAGGGTCTCGAGGACAACGCCACAGCTGACGGCTTCGGCCTAAAGCAACTGTTCTTCCGCATGGTGCGCCAGGCAATCTCGCACGGTCGCGTGCCGCTGGTGGTGAACATCGACGACAGCGGCGAGCCGTATTTCTCTACGTACGCTACGCGCAATGCGATCAACTGGGACACCGCTGATCAAGGTGGCCGGCAAGATCTGGTGCTTTCGGTGTTCCGTGAGTTCCGCAAGAAGGGCGGTGACCGATACAGCCATGACTGCGACACGGTGTTTCGTGAGTTCTTCATGCTGGGAGACGTCTGCTACACCGCGGTGCGTAATGAGGGTGGCGAGCTCGTCGAGGATGAGAGACCGCTGGGCACGACTGGTACAGACAATCGCCTGGTCAAAGGCTTGCCCTACCTACCGGTGATCTATTGCGGCTCGACCGACAACTCGCCGGAAGTTGACGAGGTGCCGCTGCTGACAATGGCGCGGGCAGCCTTGAAGTCCTACCAGTTGAGCGCCGACTATTTCACTTCGTTGCACCAGACCAGCCACCCGCAACCTTGGGTTTCTGGCCTGGATGAGGCTGTGGAGTTGAGCGTAACCGGCCCATCTGCCGCATGGGATCTTGGCCCGAATGGCGAATGTGGCTACCTGGAGTTCCAGGGCGCGGGCATCGAAGCCGTTCGCACGGCCATGGACGATCAGAAGAACGCTGCGCTTGAAGCCGGTGCCAAGGTCATGGACGTGGGCGGCACCGAGTCTGGTGAGGCACGTAAAACTCGCCAGAACGATCAGCACGCCACACTGCACAGTATCGTCATTACGGTTGCTGAGGCAGTGGAGCAGGGCTTGCGTTACGCCGCTGAATGGAAGGGCTACGACCCCAAGCAGGTGAAGTTTAAGGTCAACCCTGAGTTCGTCACCCCAGTGGTCGACGCCCAGGTTCTTGCTGAGCTGCTCAAGGGCGTGATGGCTGGCACGATCAGCGCTGACACCTACTGGCATTACCTCACCACCGGCAAGTTGCCGGAGCGCCCCTACGAAGACGAGGCCGAACTGATCAGCGACGAGCGCGAGTCGGCCGGCATCAACTTGGACAAAGAAGATGCCAACGACAAGCCAGGCGCAGGTGGAAAGCCAACTGCTGGAGCAAACGACACGCCACTCGGTAATGCTGGAGCGGCTTAAGGCAGGTGAGGTAAAGAAGTTCGAGAAATACCTGCGCCAGATTGACACGTTGGTACGGGAGCAGTTGACCCGCAAGGAACTGACCACCTACAGCCGGGACCGGCTTGAGCAGTTTCTGGCCCGCGTGGACGGAAAGCTGCTGGAGATATACAAGGCCTACGGTGACCTGGTGCAGGCCGATCTGGTCGACATCGCGCTGTATGAGTCGAGCTTTGAGGCAAAAAGCCTAAGCAATGCGCTCTCCGTCGACGCGGTGGTGCCGACTAATACGGTGATCCGCGCGGCGGTGTTCTCTTATCCGCTGCAGGTGAAGGGCATCGATGGTGGCAAGTTGCTGAAGAGCTTTGTCAGCGGCTGGACGCGCACCGAGACGATGCGCGTCACGAATACCATCCGGCTCGGCTTTGGCCAGGGCCAGACCAACGCCCAGATCATCCAGGCGATTCGCGGTACCGCGGCTCAGAACTTCACGGATGGCGTCTTGGCGGTGAGCAACCGCAATGCTGCCGCCGTGGTGCAGACAGCAATCCAGCATGTTGCCACCACCGCACGGATGGAAACGCTGAAAGCCAACAGTGACGTAGTGCTGGGCTACCGCTGGGTGTCGACGCTCGATCGCAAGACCTCGCAGCAGTGCAAGGGCTTGGACGGCATGCGCTTCGACCTGGGCAAAGGTCCGCTGCCGCCGGCGCATATCAACTGCCGGTCAACCACGGTGCCGACCACCAGGCTTTCGGAGGTGTTCGCCAAGGACGCCACGCGCGCCTCGGTGGGCGATAACGGTGGGGCACAGGTCGACGCAGGCCTGAATTATTACGAGTGGCTGGCAACGCAACCGGCGAGCTTCCAGGATCATGCCCTCGGGCCTGTCCGGGGCAAGTTGTTCCGCGATGGCGGGCTGACGCCGGAGAAGTTCGCCAAACTCCAACTCGACAAGTCTTTCAAGCCGTTGACCCTCGCGCAGTTGAAGGAAGCAGAGCCTGACATGTTCACCCGAGCAGGCGTTACACTCGGCGCTTCACCAGGTTGAGATAGCACATGCAGATCATCGTTGAGGACGGAAAGGGCAAGCCAGACGCGAATAGCTTCGTGCCACTGGAGAAGCTGACCTTCTACCGCGACTACTACGGGTTCCGGGTACCTGAAGCTGAGGCTGACCAGGTCGAACTGCTGCTGCGCGCCGCGGCCGACATCAACGGTCGCCAGTGGAAAGGGCGCAAGGCCCAGGCTGAACAGGCAATGGCCTGGCCCCGACGTGACTGCAAGATCGAATACCAGACACTGTCGGAGACGTTCGTGCCCTTTGAGCTTGAGTGGGGCCAGGTGCGGTTGGCGGTTGAGCTGTATGCCGTCGAGCAGGGCTTCCAGATCGACGAGCCAACGCATTGCACTGAGCCGAATGGCCGGCGTACGCGACTCAACCGAGATACGCCCGGCCTGCGCATGCGGCCGCCACCATACGCGCCGAGCAGGACGCAGTTCGCTGATTACCTGGTAATGCGCGGGCTTTCGATAGTCCGATAAAACACCGAATTCACACCAAGCCGCCCAATGGGCGGTTTTTTTATGCCCGCAAAGCGGGAAACCAAACCCAAGGGGTGCACCAAGTGGCAGACGAAAACCAGATTGATCTTGAGGACCCGGCAGTTCAGACCGCCATTGCTGCAGCCGTTGAGGCTGCAACTCTGGGCCTCAAGAACAAAAACACCGAGCTACTTGGCTCGCTCCGGACCACCAAAACTGAACTGGATGGCTTTAAAAACCAGTTCGAAGGCCTGGACATCGCAGCTGTGAAGGGCCTGCTGACCAAGGTTGGCCAGGATGAGGAAACCAAGCTGATTGCCGAGGGCAAGCTGGACGAGGTCATCACCCGCCGCACCGAGCGCCTTCGCACCGACTACGACACCAAGCTGGCCGCCGAGAAGGCCCGTGCCGACAAAGCCGAACAATTTGCCGCCAAGTACAGCGACAAGGTGCTGGCCGACTCCATCCGCGCTGCTGCCATCAAGGCCGGCGCGCTCCCAGAGGCCGCCGAGGACATCATCCTGCGCGCCCGGGGCACTTTCAAACTCAGTGAAGACGGCGAGGCGATTGCCACCGATCGTGACGGCGAGGTCGTTTACGGGAAGGACGGGAAAACCCCGCTGTCGCCGCTCGAATGGGCGGAATCGCTGCGTGAAACCGCAACACACCTGTGGCCAAGGGCCCAGGGCGCCGGGCAGACCGGTGACAACGGTGGCAAGGCCACGAAAAAGTGGGGCGAGTACACGGAGGTCGAGCGTGCCTCGATTGCCCGTGACAACCCTGAGCTGTTCAAGAAAATCCAGGCCACCAAAGGAACCTAATCCATGGCAACTACCCAACTGACCGACATCTTCGTCGGCGACTACTACGCCTCCCTGGCGCCGGTTAACAGCCCGGAAAAGACCGCTGTATACGAGTCGGGCATTGTGACCCGCTCGCCCGTGCTGGATGCGATCGCGTCCGGCAGCCAGGGCACCGCCGAGATCAGCTACTGGCAGGATCTCAACGCCGATGAAGCTCCGAACATCAGCAACGATGACCCGAGCGACCAAGGTGAAGTTGGCAAGGTGACCCAGGACAGCATGCGTGCCCGTGTCCTGTACCTCAACAAAGGCTATGGCGTGACCGATCTTACCGCTGAACTGGCGAACAGCGAGCCTCAGCAGCAGATCCGCAACCGCTTTGGCACCTACTGCCCCCGCCAGTGGCAGCGTTACACGTTGGGCGCGGCTCGCGGCATCATTGCCTCGAACATCGCGAACAACGGCGGTGACATGGTCATCGACGCGGGCGCGACCATCAGTGCGAACGCTTTTCAGGATGCTGCGTTTACCGCCGGCGATGCCGCTGACCAGTTCGGCGCTATCGGCGTGCACTCCGTGGTGATGAACCAGATGGTCAAGCAGGACCTCATTGAGTACCTGCGCGACTCCGACGGCAAGATCATCCTGGCCACCTACCTCGGCAAGCCAGTGTTCATGGACGATGCCCTGGTGTATGGCGCGGGCAAGTACCTGTCCGTGTTCTTCGGCCAGGGCGCTTTCGGCTACGGCGAAGGAACTCCTAAGGTGCCGGTAGAGCTGGAGCGTAAGCCAGGCGGCGGTAACGGCGGCGGTGCCGAAGTGCTGTGGGAGCGGAAGACTTACATCCTCCAGCCTGCCGGCTTCAGCTGGAAGGGTTCCGAGGCTCAGAACCTCAGCCCGACCGCGACTCAGTACGCGGCTGCTGCGAACTGGCAGCGCGTGTTCAGCCGCAAGCAGGTCCCGTTCGCTGCTGTGATCAGCGGTACCACCACGCCGTAATCCGGCCCCCACAACCTGGCGTCTTTATGGGCGCCGGGGTGCTTTTGAGGTGACTCATGAAAGTGATCTACACGGACAAGCCGGGCAAAGAGCGCGGCGTATGCTACCGCCTGCTGAGCGAATTCTTCGGCGTCATCGGCTCCGCGACCGAAGTGGTCGTTGATGGCGATGCACCGAATATCTTCGATGCCTACCAAGCAGCCGGCATCAAGGTTTCCGATGGCAAGGAGCAGGAAATCCCTGAAACCGACCCTCTCAAAATGAAGGTCCCCGAGCTGAAAGAGTGGCTGACCGCGAAGGGCATTACCTTCGACCCAACCGCCAGGAAAGAAGACCTGCAGGCCCTGGTGCCAGCGGAATAAGGACAAGCATATGACCGATTTCATCACCGTTGCCGATGTTGACGCCTCGCTGGGTCCTGGCTGGGCAGGCACCGGTGATCCGGTCCTTGCTGTGACCATGGCCAACGCCTGGCTCACGGCCAAGATTAAGCGGGCTGTTCCCGATCTGGTCCCGCCTGAGATCAAAACAGCCGGCGCCCAAGTCGCCAAAGAGGCGGCGGCGGGCAAGTTGTACACGTCCACGCAGAAGGAAGTGCAGAGCAAGACGGTTTCGGCTCAGTCCGGCACGTCTGTAAGCAAGACCTACGTGGCAGGCTCTACCGATCAGTCCGCGGGCGAGAATTTCGCCCTAGCCCTGCTTGCACCCTGGATCAAACGCTCCGGCGTGATGATGCTGAAAAGGATCTGATAATGGGCATGCGCGAAGAGATCCAGGCCGACCTGGCTGAAGCGTTCGACGATCCTGATGGCCTGGCGGACGCGGTAAAGCCGGTGACGGGCGTGCGTATGGTTGCTGGCGAGTATGACCCTGACTTGGGTGGCGAAACGCCGGAGACCACCCTGACTTACACGGGGCGCGGAGTTCTGGGCAGCTACCTGTCCAAGGAAATCGACGGCAGCCTGATTCAGTCCACCGACAAAAAGCTTCTGGTACTGCAAAACGAGCTGTTCGTCTCCGAGGCTGGTCTGCCAACGGCGGTACCAGCGTTACTAGTTATCGGGGACATTATCAACGGCCTCCGGGTGATGAACGTGTCTGCCGATCCTGCTGACGCAACATGGACCGCGCAACTGAGGAAGTGAGATGGCAAGCAAAGGCGCCGGCCAGTCCGGCAGCTTCGCACTGAGCCTGGCCGCGTTCGCCGCGCAGGCTACCGAAGCCCTCGACGCAAGCATGCGCGAGATCATCATTGAGGTCGGCAGCAGCCTGATCCGCATGTCCCCCGTGGGTAACCCGGAGATTTGGGCGCAGAACGCTGTGGCGACCCAGTACAACAAGGCCGTCGACGACCACAACAGCGCGCTGCGGAGCGATCCGGCCAACCTCACAAAGGCAGGCAGGCTAAAGCCAGGGCGCAAGGTGCACGACGGCATGGACATTGCGGCGCCCGCAGGCTACGTGGGCGGCAGGTTTCGCGGGAACTGGATGTTCAGTATCGGCACCCCGGACGGCAGCACAACCGAAGAAGTCGACCCGAGCGGCGTCAAGTCGACGGCGCGCATTACCTCCGGCGCCATCGAATTCAAGGCGGGCGACACCTGCTACATCACCAACAGCCTCGGTTATGCCATCCCGCTGGAGTTCGGCCATTCGACCCAAGCACCCGGCGGTATGGTCCGGGTAACCGTGGCCCGCTTCCAGCAGATCGTGCTGGAGGCCATCAGGAACAACCAGGTATGAGTCACGCAATCATCGCTTCGATCTACGAGGCAAAGCTCATCGCCTGGAACGCTGCCAGGTCGCAGAATCTGAAGATCGTCTTCGAGAACACGGCCTACACGCCGGCGGCGGACGAGACCTACCTGAGGGCGTTCACGATCCCGGGCGATACCGCGAGCAACACGCTCGGCGGTGATCACCGGCTGTTCACCGGCGTGTTCCAAGTGAGCATCATCGCACCGGCGGGCACCGGCAAGACCAAGACGAATCCGATTGTGGCTGAGTTGACAGACCTGTTCCCGCTGTATGTGCGCGACACGAAAAACGGCTTCGTTGTCACGCCCATGACGCCGGTAGATCAGGGGCCAGGTCTCACCGGCGACTCCACCTACACCGTCCCGCTGTCGTTCTCGTACCGGTCCGACACCACACCATAATCCGCCCGTTGGGCAAATCCTGAACCCGCCAAGTGCGGGTTTTGTCATTTCTGCAAAGAGGAAAACCCATGTCGATCTACTTCCCCAACGGGGCAACACTGGCGATCTCAACCGGCTTTGCTGCAGCCAAGTTGATCTCCGCCATCAGCAACGCTAATCCGGGCGTGGCCACGGCTTTGGCCAACGGTTTCTCCAACGGTGACATCCTGCTGGTTACTTCGGGCTGGGAGGACATCAACGAGCGCGCCGTGCGCGTGTCCAACGCCGCGGCCGGAGCCTTCACGCTTGAAGGCATCGATACCTCGAACGTTGCGTTCTTCCCGGACGGCATCAGCGCTGGCACTGCCAAAAAGGTGACCGGCTGGGTTGCGGTGAACCAGGTGATCGGTAACTCGATGTCTGGCGGTGAGCAGCAATACTGGACGTACGCACCGCTGGAGGCTCGCCGCGACAAGCAGATTCCGACTACCAAGAATGCTCAGGCGTTTGCGTTCCAGCTCGCCGACGACGACAGCCTCGCCTGGTACGACGAATTGGATAAGGCTGATCGTGAGAAGGAAGTGCGGATTCTGCGCATGTCTCTGCCCAACGGTAAAACGATCTACTACGCCGGTTACCCGTCGTTTAACAAAACCCCAACGCTGGTGCGCAACGAGGGTGCAGCTGTGACGTTCGGCTTCACCATTAACGCCGAGATTACGGCGTACCGCGCGCCAGTGGTTGCTGGCGGGGGTAGCTGATCATGGCGAAGTTCAAGATCGCGCAAGGCGCTACCTTCAAGGCGGATGTGGAAATTCCGCGCGTCGGCGGTGCATTCATCAAGGTGCCGTTTGAGTTCAAGTATCGAAACCGCAATGAGCTGGCGGCCCTGTTTGCGGGGTGGCAGCAACGGGCGAAGGACGATCAGGAGGCTTTCAAGGCCAAAGCTGATGATTTGACTCTGGTGGACATCACTGATGCGGACATTGAACGCCAGGTAGATCAGGTCCAGGCATTGGTTGAAGGCTGGGGGTTTGAAGACAAGCTGAGCCCTGAGTCGATCCGCGCGCTGGTGGAAACATCTGCCGGCGCCGGTGAGGCCATTGTCGCGGCCTATCAAGCGGCTTACGCACCGGCCCGCACGGGAAACTGATCCGCGTCGCACGCGCCCTGTATGAGCCCCCTCCGAGTGCCGAGCAGTTGGCGGCATTCGGTCTCGACGCCTCGGACATGGATGAGGCGTTTGAGGTGTGGCCGTGTGTCTGGCCTGCGTTCCGCTTGTTCGACGGCCTCTCAACACAGTGGCGCACCGGCGCGTGCGGCGCGACCGGCATTGATTACACCGCAATCACCAGCGTTGCCGAGCTCATCGGCATGAAGAAAAAACAACTCAGAGAGATCTTCCCCGACCTTCAAGTATTGGAGGCCGAGGCGTTGCTCGTTATGTCTGAGCAATCGAAATAATGGAGCACTCATGTCTACGATCGCTGAGCTTGGCATTGCGGTAGATTCAGGCGAAGCGGTCAAGGCCACCTCCGATCTGGAGAATCTTGCAAAGGCTGGTGCCAAGGCTGAGAAAGCCGCTGATGGTATGGCGTCTGGTTTTGACAAGGCTGCAACCGCTGCATCCGACCTCTCGGCATCAGAGCGCAAGCTGTCCGAGTCTCTCGACGAAGCCAAGGCGCGATTGCTGGCCACGGCGAAAGCCTCGTTGGAGTCGAGTGAGTATTACCAGCGCCTGACCACCAGCGTGAACACCAATGCTTCGGCGATGGAGTCGTCCGGTTCGTCGGCAAGCAGCTTGGCTGCGCTCCAGCGCCGTCTACAGGCTGAATCCGACGCCCTGATCGGCTCGACAGATCGCCAGGCCGAGGCGACCAAGAAGGCGGCGGCAGCGACCGGCGCCCAGGCCGAAGGCTTGCAAGAGCTGCTCGGTAAACTCAACCCAACAATGGCTGCGCTCGATAAGCTCGATCAGCAGCAGGCTCAGCTGCAGAAATACAAGGCCGCCGGCGTCATTGATGCCGACACCTTCCGCGAGTACTCCGCTCGCATCGACGCCTCCCGCCAGAAGCTGGGGGAGTTCGACGAGGGGTTGAGAAAAACTGGCGTCAGCTCCGGGCAAACACAGGCGGCGCTGCGTCAGCTTCCAGCACAGTTCACTGACATCTTCACCAGCCTGGCAGGCGGGCAAAACCCGCTGATGGTACTCATCCAGCAGGGCGGTCAGATAAAAGATTCGTTCGGCGGCATCGGGCCGACGATGGACGCACTCAGGGACAAGTTCCGCTCGTTGTTTTCCGGCGGCGCCGGTGCGGCTGTATTGGGAGAGTCGCTTGCGGGTATTGCCTCCGGCGCGAAGGACACCGCTGAAAGTGCTGGCGAGGCAAGTGAAAGTCTGTCGGACCTGGCTGAAAGCTCGAACACAGCTGCGGAGGCGGCCGAGAACGCGCAGAAGGCCGTAGGCGCTATCCGCCCGGCAATGAGCGGGGTCACGTTCGGCGCTGCTGGTATGGCTCTCGCACTGGCCGCCGTGGTCGTGTCGCTCGGCACCATGGTCTACGGCTACAAGACCGGCAGTCAGGAAGCGGACGAGTACAACAAAGCACTAATATTGACCGGCAATTACGCAGGAACCTCTGCGAGTCGCTTGGCTGATCTGGCGCAACAGGTCAGCGCGACGAATGGCACCACCAGCGAGGCGGCGGCATCGCTTACCAAGTTGGCGTCCAGCGGAGTTATCGCGGGCGACAGCTTCAAGGTTATCGCGGATGCCGCCGCGGCGATGGAAGACGCCACCGGCAAGTCGGTGGACGCGACCATTGCTGAGTTCGTCAAGATCGCTAAGGACCCAGTTTCGGCGGCGAAGGAGCTGAACGATCAGTATCACTTCCTGACGGCTTCGGTTTACTCGCAAATCGTTGCTCTTAAGGAGCAGGGCGACACCATTGGCGCCGCAAAGCTGCTTACTGATACTTACGCGGATACCGTCAAAAGCCGATCCACGGAGATCACCGACAACCTGGGTTTCATCGAGAAAGCCTGGAAGGGCATCACCGATGAGGCCAAGAAATCGCTTGATGCGATCAAGAACATTGGCAGGGACCAGGGTGATGCCGTTCGGGTCACAGAACTCAATCAGAAAATCGCGTACCTGGAATCGACTGTTGGAACAGGCTTTGAGGATGGCGACGCGAAGGTTCGTCTGACGGCACTCAAAGACGAATTGAGCCTGCTGCAGGACAAGAAGGCAGCCCAGGAAGGGGAGTTAAAGCGCAACAGCGATAATGCCAAAACCCAGAAAGAGGGGATCGAGGCTGAGCAGCGGCTTAAGCAAATTAGCGACTCAATGCTCAGCAACGCTGAGAAGCGCGACAAGCTGACCAAAGCGTACCTGCGCGACGTCGAGGTGCTGAAAAAGGCCAACCCTGATGATCCAAAAGTTCAGGCCGACTATGTCGCCAAAACCCTTCAGAACATCAAGGACAAGAACAAAGACCCCAAGGCTGCATCGGCCGGCGCTGTAGATCTGACGGCATATAACGACGCCCAGAACGCGCTCAAGGGTATTCAGGACGAGTACACCAACACCTTTAGGCAGTTGGACGCAGCGCAGAAAGCCGGGTTGATCTCGCAGGCTGATTACGCAACGCAGCGCGCGGTCTTGATCCGTGCTGAGAAGGACGAGGTCACCGCCGGATACGAGGCGGAAATCTCCGCTCTAGAAACCGCCCAGGGTAAGAAGACAACCACCGCCGCACAAAGCATCCAATTGGACCAGAGGATCGCCGACGCACGCGCCGGTATGGTCAAGGCTCAGAAGGATGCTGATAGCCAGCTTGAAGTGCTGGCGACTAGCGAGACGGGGCGCCTGGCGAAACAGGAGCGGTCAATCGCCTCTTACGTCCAGGCACTTGGACAGCAGCAGCGCGCTCTGGAGCTTGCCGGGCAGCGCGCCGTAGTTGGCGTTGGCCAGGGTGACCGCCAGAACGCACTTAACGGTGAGCTGAACAGCCAGCAAGACCGGTTTGCTCAGCAGGCGCTGGAGCTAGCGAATCAAAAGTCCGACCCGTCGCGAAATATGTCGGAGGAGGAATTCAAGCGAAAATCCCAGGCGCTCGCAGATGCGAACAAAAACGCTACCGACCAGATCCGGCAGAACTATGCGGACGTTGAAGCCGCTCAGGGCGATTGGACGAAGGGCGCCTCAGCAGCTTGGGAAAACTACCTCGATTCGGCTCGCAACATCGCTGGGCAGACAAAAAGCCTGTTCGGCAATGCTTTCAGCAGCATGGAGGATGCGGTCGTCAACTTTGCAATGACCGGCAAAGCATCGTTCTCGGACTTCGCTAAGTCGATTTTGGCGGATATGGCGCGTATCGCTACCCGTCAGGCCAGTTCGGCATTGCTGAGTAGCTTGGTCAGCGCAACGGCCACCTATTTCGGTGGAAGCGCTGCCGCGGGCACGGGCAATGGATTGGCGGCGGGATCAGCCGGTGCAGTCTCATCGAACCTCGGCGCCTCCCAAGCGGGTTACTCGTCGACTTACCTCCAGGCTGAAGGCGGCGCCTGGTCCAAAGGCGTGCAGATGTTTGCCGACGGCGGCGCCTTTACCAACTCCGTCGTAAGTAAACCCACTGCGTTCGGCATGGCCAACGGCAAAACCGGTGTCATGGGCGAGGCTGGAGACGAGGCGATCATGCCTCTGACGCGCACGGCCAACGGCAAGCTGGGCGTTATGTCGGTAGGCGGTGGCGGCGGCACCTCCGTCAGTCTTTCAATGCCGATCATGGTCATGACAGACGAAGAATCGGGCAAGTCGGAAGGCGACGAACTCGATACCGAACTGTTCCAGCGAAACATGCAGGAGCGCATGCGCACCGTTGCGAAAGAAGAGATCGCCAAGTCTTGGCGCCAAGGCGGCGTGAGCAGCCGAAACGTAAAAGGATGATTTATGGCAATCGAGCGATTCACCTGGGCAACGGAAAAGGGCGCGGAAGGGGAAATCACCCAGCGCGTTCGCTCCAAGCAGTTCGGCGACGGCTACGAGCAGTCGGTCGAGGATGGGATCAACAGCCGAGCCCAGTCCTGGCCGGTCACGTTCACTGGCATGAAGCCCCGCATCAAGGAAATCATGGTGTTCCTCGATCGGCATAAAGGCTCAAAGGGTTTCCTGTGGGAGCCGCCGCTGGGCGATCTCGGCTTATTCAAGTGCAACGGCTACAAGCCAGTTCACCGAGGTGGCCAGGTCTACGCCATCACAGCAACATTCCAACAAACCTTTCACCCCTGAGATAACCGCGTATGTCACTGATAACGGACATCCAGAAGCTGGAGCCCGGCGGCGAGATTCGCCTGTTCGAAATTGACGGGACCGAGTACGGCGCCGATTACTTGCGCTTCCACGGGCACGCTATTCCGCATACGGCGGAGGAACTGCTCGCCTACGAGCATTCGGAACAGGACCTACCGGCGAAGTCGATCTGGTGGCAGGGCGAGGAGTACGCGGCGTGGCCGGTGCAAATTGAGGGGATTTCCTCAAGCAGCGACGGTAGCGCCTCCCGGCCTACCTTCGCCGCCGGCAACATCAACGGGCGCGTTACGGCACTGTGCCTGGCCTTCGAGGACATGCTTAAGTTCAAACTGACGGTGCGCGAGACCCTGGCCCAGTATCTGGACGCGGCGAACTACCCCGGCGGCAACCCGACGGCCGATCCGACACAGGAAGCGCTGGAGATCTGGTACATCGACCAGAAAACCAGCGAGGACGGCGAGGCCGTGGTCTGGGAGCTTTCTTCCCCCGGCGAGATCGACAACCACGGGCTGCCCGGTCGGCAGATGACGACTTTCTGCCACTGGGCCATGACCAATGGCTACCGCGGGCCTGACTGTGGCTACACCGGCGCGGCGATGTTCGACGACGAGGACAACCCCACGGACGACCCAGCGCTGGACCAGTGCAAGGGCTGTTTGTCGTCCTGCAAGTTGCGCTACGGAGAGAACAACGAGCTCAGTTTCGGCGGATTTCCGGCTGTGAGCCTCGTGTCCAGATCGTAGTAGAATGACTATGTGGCTAGGGCATGCAACCCGAAAAGTCGGCACCTAACCGACCTGCCACTCCTTTCAGTTAGGTCTCACGCTTTAGGGGTGTGAATTGAAGAGGAAATACCCAAAAGATTTAGTGGGCTTGCAGTTTGGCAGGCTCACGGTGGTCAGCGAAGCGCCAAACGATAGACCTTATAGGGTCAGTCTTTGGGACTGCCGATGTGTATGCGGCAATTCCCGAGTCGTCCAAAGATCTGCGCTCGTGTGTGGCGTACAAGTGTCTTGCGGCTGCTTTATGAGAATGCGGGTTAAAGAAACCCACACTACCCACGGACTACACAGGCACTCTGCCTATGGGACATGGAAGGCGATGATCGATCGCTGCTACAACCCTGATTCCAAAGACTACAAAGATTACGGAGGTCGAGGTATTCGGGTGTGTAATGAGTGGCAAGACATTGCGGGATTCGTCGCCGGAATGGGGGCGAAGGAGAAAGGCCAGAGCATCGACCGGCTTGATGAGAATGGCGATTACGAGCCAGGAAACTGCCGATGGACTGACGCTCTAGGTCAGGGCGAGCATAAGCGGAACAATGCCATTGTCACGCGCCTCGGCAATCAGAGGCATATCGCCAGTGTTTGGCGCGAGGCTGGCATAAAAGAATCTACGTTTTACAACCGCCTCGATGCTGGGATGACTCCTGATGAGGCAGCCTCAAAGCCCGTGCGCAAACATAATGCGACTCTGCTGATCGATGGCGAAGAGAAAACAGTCGTTGAGTGGGCGAAAATAGCCGGAGTGAGCCAGGCGACCATGCGCAATAGAGTAAAGGCTGGAATTATCGGACGGGCACTACTTAGGCCTCCGCAATCCGGGAAAATGTTTGCTTAACCAAGGGCGCTTCGGCGCCCTTTTTAGTGGGCGCAAATAATGCGAAAACACATCATCACCACCATCCAGGCGCACGCGGCAGCCGAGTATCCGAAAGAGTGCTGTGGCTTGCTGTTGGCGGTCGGGCGCGCGCAGAAGTACTTCCCGTGCCGGAACATCGCCACGGAGCCAAACGAAGAGTTCAGGGTTGATCCAGAGGATTACGCGGCGGGGGAAGACTTGGGCGAGGTGATCGGCATCGTTCACTCGCATCCTGATGCCACCAGCAGGCCGTCGCCGCACGACCTGGCCATGTGCGAGGCGACGGCCTTGCCCTGGCATATCTTGTCGTGGCCTGAAGGGGATTTGCGCACCATCACGCCAACCGGAAGCACGCCGCTTCTCAAGCGCCCGTTCGTGCACGGCGCCTGGGACTGCTGGCAGGTCTGCGCTGACTGGTACCAGCGCGAGTGGGGGCTGGAGTTCGAAGCATTCCAGCGCACCGATGGTTGGTGGGAGCGCGCGGATAACGCAAGCCTGTACGAGCAGTACTACGAGGATGCTGGTTTTGTCCGAGTTGACCGGCCACAGCGTGGCGACATGATCGTCATGCACGTCGGGCGGACAGTTCACCCGAACCACGCTGGCATATACCTGGGCACTGATCCGTCGCTGCCTGGTGAGGATTCAGGCGCGTTCGGCCCCGGCCCATTTCTGCTGCACCACCTATACGGAAGGCCGTCTGAGATCATCGTCTATGGCGGCCCCTGGCATGACCGAACACGC
Source organism: Pseudomonas sp. ICMP 460 (assembly GCF_002723595.1). NCBI lineage: Bacteria > Pseudomonadati > Pseudomonadota > Gammaproteobacteria > Pseudomonadales > Pseudomonadaceae > Pseudomonas > Pseudomonas sp. ICMP 460. Next base: position 87,485 of record NZ_LKBR01000003.1, on the reverse strand, counting down.
CTGATTCTCAGGCACAAAGACGCAAGACAACTAACATAGCCGCGCGGGAGAGATTTATGAATCAGCTATTTGTAGTGGACGAAAACGGGAAGGTGCGCATTGTCGAGGCGGCAATTTTCGACAATGCGCGGATAAGGTCTAGCGAGGTGTAGCCCCCACGCCATCCTTGATTGCTTTTTCAATATTACTCATGTCTCCACCCAGTGCATCCAAGGGAAGAACATAAGCGGCCTTATTTGCACCGTCTTGGACGGTGTTTTTGAAAAAGTTGACGTACTTTTGAAGCTCTGCCGCGTCGTAGTCTGGACGCGAGCGCAGATACAAGGATATAGCGCCTAGTGTGGCTATTACGCCAGCTTCAAATGAAGAAACAGGGGTTTTGCTCATTTTGACCTCCAGGTCATAAGCGCGCCGATATTGGCGCAACCCCAGTCCTTGGGCTTGCAGGCGTAGGACTGGGAAATCCTTGAACACTTGATTCAGCGTTGAATCACTGGGCGATGGTAGAAAAACTCATCCTTCTCTGGGCGGTAGCTGCCGAGGTGCGCGCTGTGTCCTTCGCCGAGAGACTTTATTTCATCTCTTGCCTCAGGCCATGTAGCGAATATATCTAGGAATTTGCCTTGGGCGTCGTTTACGACCCCCCAGCCTATTACGGCACCCGGATATTCAGGATCTGGCGGTAGATGGCTTACATCTTTCATTAATGTTCCTCTCACTCCATTGAGGGCACAACGCTACTACGCGCAGCCCGATCCCTGCTACTGGCATTCCATCCACGCTGGATGCCTGGACAGGTCCGATGTAAAGTGCCGATTCCAGTGGAGGGGCGGCGATGAAAATTTGGGTGGCAGCTATTACAGCGGCATTGCTTGCCGGTTGTGCCGACAGCGGGCCGATCAAGGTCGGACCGGACACTTACACAATTTCAACGCGGGTTCCGTTCGGTGGGCCAGCATCCGCGAAAGGTCAGGCGCTGAAAGAGGCAAACACTTTCTGCGAATCACAGGGCCGGGAAATCCTCCTTGATCATATGCAGGCTAGTGAGTGTGCGTTGCACGGCGGCTGCGGTGAGGCGGAGATTTATTTCTTCTGTATGGCCAAGGGCGACCCGCAGTTGAAGCGCCAACGATATAGCCCCGATCCGACGCAAAAAATCGAAATTAATCAGCGATAATTACGGTGGCGAGCTGCATAGCAGTGCAGTCCCGCCAAATCAAAGAGGGAACGACATGCGGATTTTGATAGCGGCGGTAGCGATGATGGTGCTGGCGGGGTGCTCGACATCTGGAATTCAGCAGGGATCGCCTTCGTTTTCCGCGCAGTCGAAGAAGACGCCGCAGCAGTACACTAAGTGTCTTGGGCCTAAATGGCAGGAATTCAACCCGTCAACCAGCTCCATTGAAACGGAGAGTGGCTACAAGCTGTCCGCGTCAACAGCGTTTTCCGGGGTTGTCGCGCTTGCAGTTGTAGATAAGTCTTCAGGTGGTTCCTTGGTAAGGGTTTTCCTTCCGATGGACTGGGCCGGAACGGCTGGATGGAAGGATTCTGCCAAAGCCTGCATTTAAATATCTCATCGTGAAATAAGCGGCCGCCCACGAGGCGGCTTTTTTATACCTGGAGGAAGGCAATGGCCGCGCTAGCTATCGAATATCAACCAATGACTACTATCTTGCTCTATGGGCAGCTTCGGCAATTCGGACGCTCTTTTCGGCTTTCTGTGCGGACTCCGGCCGAGGCGATCAAGGCGCTTTGCATACAAATTCCTGGATTTGAGCGTTTTATCTCCAACGCAAAGTCGAGAGGGTTGGAGTTCGCTGTCTTTCGAGGAAAGAATAATCTCGAAGAAAAGGAGCTTTGCTACGAAGGCGCTGGCGACATTCGTATCGCCCCCGTGATCACCGGCAGCAAGCGCGCCGGCCTGCTTCAAACCATTGTCGGTGCAGTGATGATCGTTGCTGGTGTTGTGGTGAGCGGCATGTCATTTGGCCTTGCCTCACCTGTCGGCGCCGCTCTGATCGCTGGCGGTATTGGGATGGTCGCCGGCGGCGTTATCCAAATGCTCAGCCCTCAAGCCGGCGGCCTGAAGACCAGCGCCGCGCCCGAGAACACACCCGGCTATGCCTTTGGCAGTGCCAAGAACACAACGGCCTCCGGCAATCCTGTGTCGCTGTGTGCCGGCCGCCGGCGCTGGGGTGGCGCGATCATCAGTGCCGCCATTTACGCCGAAGACCAGATGTAGCCAACAGCCGAAAACCTGAAGCCGCCCAAGAGGCGGTTTTTTTATGCCTGGAGAAAAGCATGGGCGCAGCACGCAAGATCGATGTTTATGGCGCCAAGGGCGGCTCCGAGAAGCCTAAAACTCCAACCGAGGCACCAGACAGCCTGCGTTCCGTCGCCATTGCGAAAATGCTTATTGCTGTTGGTGAGGGCGAGTTTGAGGGCGGCCCTACCGCCAAGGACATCTTTCTCGACAATACGCCGCTGCAAGACCCTCAGGGGAACATGAACTTCCCGAACGTGAAATGGGAGTGGCGCAGCGGGGCTGTGGACCAGTCCTATATTCAGGGCATTCCATCGGTCGAGAACGAAACAACCATCAGCACCGAGCTGCGCAGCGGCACGCCATGGGTTCGTGCGATCACCAATACCCAGCTCTCGGCTGTGCGCGTGCGATTTGCTTGGCCAGCCCTGCAATCAGTTGACTCCGGCGGCAACATCAACGGTTACACGATCGGGTATAAGGTCGAGCTGGCAACGGATGGGGGAACGTATCAGGAGGTTTTGAACGAGGCCGTGTCCGGCAAGACCACCAGCCTGTACGAGCGAACCCGCCGCATCGATCTGCCGCGCGCAACAACCGGGTGGCTGCTGCGGATCACTCGAGTGACTGCAAACCAGAACAACAACAAAATCTCCGACACCATGCAGATTGCCGGCTTCACAGAGGTGATCGACGCGAAGATCCGGTACCCAAACACCGCGCTGCTTTACATCGAGTTTTCTGCTGAGCAGTTCCGCAGCATCCCGGCAGTGACGATCGAATGCGACGGCCGGAAATGGCAGGTTCCGAGCAACTACGACACCAGGTCGCGCACCTATGCGGGCGTCTGGGATGGGACGTTCAAAGAGGCCTGGACCGATAACCCGGTTTGGCACACTTACGGCATCACCACGAACGATCGGTTCGGCTTGGGTCGGCGCATCAAGCCGTGGATGGTGGACAAGTGGGAGCTCTACCGGATCTCGCAGTACTGCGACCAACTGGTGCCGGACGGGAAGGGGGGTCAAGAGCCGCGCTTCATCTGCAACCTGAACCTGCAGAGCAAGGCTGACGCTTGGTCTCTTTTGCGTGACATCTCTGCGATCTACCGGGGCATGACTTATTGGGCTCAAGGCCAGGTATTCACTCTCTCTGACATGCCGCGCGCTACCGACTTCGACTTCGCTTACACCGGGGCGAATGTGATCAAGGAAGGAAAGCAGCCGTTCACCTACTCCAGCGCGTCTGAGCGTACCCGCTATACGCGCGCACTGGTCAGCTACGACAACCCGCTCAATAACTACGACACCGATGTAACGGCCGTCACCGACCAGAAGTTGCAGCGCCGATACGGCGATAACCCACTCGAGATCAGCGCTATCGGCTGCACCCGTGAATCCGATGCTCAGCGCCGAGGCAAATGGGCGCTGCTGACCAACTCAAAGGACCGAGCCGTAACTTTCAAGGTGGGTCTCGACGGACGCATTCCGCTGCCAGGCTACGTGATTCCAATCGCCGACGAGCTGCTCGCTGGGCGGCCTGTGGGCGGTCGCATTTCGGCGGTAAATGGAAAAGTCATCACCCTGGACCGTGACACCCAGGCCAAGCCCGGCGACCGGCTAATCCTCAACCTGCCCGATGGCAAGTGCGAGGGGCGCACCGTGCAACTGGTCAGCGGCCGCCAGGTCACCGTTACCGTGGCCTACTCGGTGGCGCCGGAGCGTGAGCTGGTCTGGGCACTGGATGCTGATGACTTGGCTATCCCGCTGTACCGCGTCGTGAGCGTAGCGAGGCCAGAGCCTGGTGTTTTTGAAATCTCGGCTGTGCAGTACGACCCGAGCAAGTTTGCGCACATCGATACCGGCGCGCGCCTGGAAGAGCGGCCGATCAGTGTTATCCCGATAACGTTCGTTCCAGCACCGGCAAGCGTTACGCTGACGTCGAGCTACGCCCTGAATCAGGGCATTGCCATCAGCACCATGAACATTTCGTGGCCCGCCGTGAGCGGCGCTATCGCTTATGACGTGGAGTGGCGCAAGGACAGCGGCAACTGGATCAAGGTGCAGCGCACGGGTTCGACCAGCGTGGACGTGACCGGGATTTACTCGGGCGCCTACATTGCTCGCGTGCGGTCGGTTAGCGCGTTCGAGATCTCGTCGATCTGGAAAAGCTCAAACCTGACCAATCTGGAAGGGAAGGTCGGCTTGCCGCCGGCGGTGTCGTTCTTGACCACCACCAGCTTGGTCTATGGCATCGGTATTCAGTGGGGATTCCCGCCGGGCGCCGAGGACACCCAGCGCACGGAGATCTGGTATAGCCAGTCTGCCAACCTCACTACTGCGATCAAGCTGAGCGACTTCAGCTACCCACAGGCCAAGCACGAGATGCATTCGCTGTTGGCAGGTGCGAGCCTGTTCTTTTGGGCGCGCCTTGTGGACCGCACCGGGAACATCGGCCCGTTCTTCCCTGTGCCTGGTGCAGTGAACGGCCAAGCCAGCTCGGACCAGAGCGAGTACGAGAAGTACTACGCCGACAAGATCGGCAAGGGCGCGCTGTATCAGAGCCTGCGCGAAGAGATCGAGCTGATTTCCGGCGACGGCCCAGGCTCTGTAAATGATCGCCTGGAAGAGGCCAAGCAGGAACTGGAGCAGCTGATCAAGCAGGTGAGTGATGCCTTGGCATACGACCCTGCTAAGGCTTATGCGAAGGGAGACATCGTTCGCCTGGATCAGCGTTTGTATCAGGCCAAAGGAACGGTGCCCGCCGGTGCCACGCCGCCTGACGCCGCCTACTGGACCGACATCGGAACCATCTTGGAAACGGCAAACGCGCTGGCTTCCCAAGTTCGGATCATCGAAACCAAGATCGAGGAAATCGACGGCAAGGTTGTTTCGACAGCCTCGTCTGTTGAGGCGCTGCGCTCTGCTGCTCGCGGTGATGATGGTGCGGGCGACCTGGCCGACGCGGTGAAAGGTTGGAACTCCACGGCAGATCTCGCGGTTGAGCGCAAAACACGGACGTCTGAAAATCTCGCCACGGCCCAGCAGCTATTAACGCTCGGCGCTCAGATTGGTGACAACAGGTCGTCGCTTACTGTTTTGGAGCAGGTGGTGGCCACCAACCGAGAAACAGCGGCCACTCAGGTGACGCAGCTCAAGAGCGACCTCAAGATCACTGCGGACAAGGTTGATGTGCAAGGAGGCACTATCGCGGGCCAGGCTCAGGTAATTACTGGGCAGGGCATAGCGATATCGGGACTGGACACGAAGGTCACCAGCCTGGACGGCAAGATCACTTCAATGGCGTCGAGCAATGACACGTTGCGCGCTTCGGTGCGCGGTGACGACGGCGCCGGCGAGCTGGCCAGCGCTGTCAAGGCGTGGGATTCCACGGCCACATTCGTTGCTGAGAAGAAGGTGCAGGCGACGGCCAACGAGGCGCAGGCCAAGACGTCCGAAACGCTGCAATCCAGCATCGGCCAAACCAGCGCGTCAGTGCAACAGGTCAGCCAAACCCTCGTTGGGCTCGACGGGAGGGTATCGTCTCAGGTCACCCTGAAGGCTCAAACAATCGTAGATGGGCGAAAGGTCACCACAGGCCTGGCCTTCGGCACCAACGGCGAGCAGTCAGAGTTCCTGATCATGGCTCAACGGATGGCTGTCGTTAACGAGATCGACGGCAAGGTTGTTCCGATGTTTGTCATCGAGAACGGTCAGGCAGTGTTCAACACGGCGATTATCAGCAAGGCCTTCGTTCAGGAGATCATTCTGGGCATGGTGCTGCGCTCGCCTACTGTCGACTCCAAAGGCCGGCCACTTCTCGAAATCAACATACCTGCAGGTACGTTCACTGTTCGTAGTCCTGGCGTTGGCGGATCTTCCGTACTGAACAACGATGGTCTATCTGTTCTCGACTTGAATGATGTTCTCAGGCTTATGGCGGGGAGGCTTTCCTAATGAGTTTTGGACTTCGAGTATGGGGGGGGAACGGCGCCCTTCAAATGGATACCGATAGCTTTACTTATCAGGTAATTCATAATGCACTTTATAACCTAAGCCTCAATCCGGTTATAACCGTTAACATTCCAGGCTTTAGCGTTTCAAACTGCGTAGCCACTATTCTTCCTACCGAGGCTTCCACGGGTGATTACGCAAATAATGCCCTGCCTTATATGTCGGTGGCTCCCGGTGTTGTTACCGTCAGAAGTAAAAACCCAGGCGAGACCGGAAACTTTGGCAGCCTCATAAAGTTTAGACTACTTGTGATGAGGTTTAAAAATTGAGCTTCGGACTTAAAGCAATTAACGATAGCGGCTACGTCCAGATAGACTCGGACACACCGAGACTCTGCGCCATATATAGCGGCGTTTATGCCTCTACCAGCTACGCGACAAATATTTACTTCCCCGCTGCAATTACTACTCAGGAGCCGCCCTGCATTTTTATTAGGAACGGCCAGGGAACTCCGGGAGACCTTTATTCGAGTATCACGCTGCTTGGCGGCGCAGGAGCTTGGACAGGCTTTCAGATCGTCGCGCTGAATGTCGACATGAGGCCTAACGGTAAGTGGTTCGCGGCTGTCTTTGCCTCAAAAAGCACAGAGACTTTCGGTTTAAGAATGTGGGCCGCTGACGGGAGCCTGATCTATGACTCGGGCGCCGTGCCGGTGCTATTTAGCCGTGCCAGCCACTCTTGGTCATTTCAGGGGAGAGTTCAAATTAGTCCCGTAGCCAACGGCTATTATTGGAGAAATGCGTTAGTTGGCACTTTGTTGAGTGATGAATATTTCATGATAAACCCTTTTTCCCGTGGCCTACTTACACCACAGGTAATAGGTTGGACCCAGATTGGTGTCAGGTTCAGCTATACCGAGAACTGTCTGCAAGTTTTCGGCATAACGGCGCAAGGGGCGTTCTCGGATATGGGGTCTCCCGGTGCAGTCTTTGCCCGACTTCCTGGAACTTGATAGGTTTTCGCTAAACAATTTACATAACCCGCGATGCGGGTATTTTTTTGCCTGGAGAAAAATATGGCTTCTTGGTACACAGAAGGAACGGTCACAGTTACCAACGGCAGCGCCGTAGTAACCGGAGCCGGTACAAAGTTTTCTAATTGCCGGCCGGGCGATATGTTTGTTGGCCCTGACAGCGGCATTTATCAGGTAGCCAACCCGGTGAGCGATACATCGGTATCGATTTCTCCCAATTACCGTGGCACGAACGCCGCCGGTGCTACCTACGGCATCGTGCCCGTAAACGGCTATCCCAAGGCGCTGGCCGATGCGGTCAACCAGATGGTGCAGCAGTGGGGCGCGACACTGGCAGGGCTTGGCCCGGTGGCCAGCATGAGCGTGGTACCCGTTGCCAACGGCGGCACCGGCGCAACCTCGGTGCCTGCAGCGCGCACAAGCTTGGGGCTCGGCAGCGCCGCACTCAAAACCATTGGCAGTGCCGCAGGCAATGTTCAGGACGTTAGCGCACCGGCGCCCATGGTCGGCAACTCAGCCTTTATTGAGCAAGGCAGCCACTTCATCAATTACGGCGACAGCACAACGGTGGTCCCTTCCGGCGGTGCGTACTGGGCGGGTATCAGGGCTCAGTACCCTTACCAGAACTGTGCGATGGACCTGGTAGCCCAAGTCGTTACCGGAGGTAGCATGAACCTCATGTTCCGCACTATTGCCGGCAACGGCGGCGGCGACCCGTGGCGCAAGATCTACCACGACGGCAACACCACCCGTGCCCAAGACGGCACCCTCAAGGCGATCTAATCATGGCAAGAGCAGCAATCAATATCGTGGGCGCTACTGGTGCAATGTACGACCTGACCTCACTTGGTGGCATCGATGTTGGCAGTTACCGCAAAGATGTGGGTGTTTACTGCGTGAGGGGTTCCTTGGGCATGGTGCCGTTTCCGCCACTGGATCAGGGGTGGGGCTTTTCACTGCACCCGTCGGAAAGCCAGGCACTGGTCGATACGTCCTTCGACGATGGGCTGTTGACCATCACTGTCACGATGGATGGCGAGCCGTATGACCTGAAAACAATGATCACGCTGCACATCCTGGTACCGGACTTGGAGGTGATCGTCGTCCCGCCGCCGGCCGCCGATCCGATGGTGGATGCGCAGTCTGAGATCAATCGTTTGCGCGCGGCCGCTGACCACGCAATAGCGCCTTTGCAGGACGCGGTCGATGTTGACGACGCGACGGCTTCAGATTTAGCACTGCTGACATCTTGGAAAAAGTTTCGTGTCGCACTCAACCGTGTGCCCGATCAGCCCGGTTACCCGCAGGCTATTGCGTGGCCCGAGGCTCCCCAGTAGAGCCAGCGTTCTGCACTAATACCCGCCGCCGAGCGGTTTTTTTCGCCTGGAGAAAGCCATGCCGATCACCGAGCAGCAGTTGCTGCAGATCCTCCCGAACGCCGGCCGCCAAGCCGGCGTTTTTGTATCCGCTCTAAACGCGGCCATGAACCGGTACGCGGTCGTGAGCCTCGTTCGCGCCTCGGCGTTCATTGCTCAGATCGGCCACGAGTCTGGCCAGTTGCGTTACGTGCGGGAAATTTGGGGGCCAACCGCCCAGCAACTTGGATATGAGGGCCGGGAGGACTTGGGCAATACCGTAAAGGGTGATGGTTCTAGGTACCGTGGCCGTGGCCTGATCCAAATCACCGGTCGCGCCAATTACGCCGATTGCGGTGAAGCGCTGGGCCTGGACTTGGTAAATCACCCGGAGTTGCTCGAGCAGCCGCAGCATGCAGCGATGTCGGCGGCGTGGTTCTGGTCGACGCGAGGGCTGAATACCCTTGCTGACGAAGGGGGGTTCGTGAAAATCACGCGCCGAATTAACGGCGGCATCAATGGCCTAACAGATCGTCGGGCGCTGTACGACAAAGCGCTGGCGGTGCTGGCATGACACCCTTGAGCTTGGTGGGTTTGATTTCGGCGCTGATGGTAAACGTTGCAGCGATTATCTGGTGAGTCTGTCGCGGTCTACGACCATGCGATTGACTGATAGATATCGCGCCATGGTCAGATTCAGCATCGGTTTGACATGCTGCGCCACGAGCAGAAAAACACCGAAAATGAACTGATTGATACCATCCCGTGCAAAGGTAACGAGTAATAAATACCTCGTACCTAAGCTATTGGAAAAAATGGGCTTTCCAAAAAAAATAGCTACACGGCTAGGAAACAAAAAAATCTAGATTTTAAAAGTTCCTATAAGCACTCCAAAGGAGCTTGCAAGCCTGGACAGTTCAGAGCTTGATGCATTGGTCTGGTGCGCTCCAGTTGCTGTCTGAGTTGAGAGATCTTGAATGTTCACCAGATTTCTATCTACCTCCCTCGCTACCTGAGCTTGCTCTTCAGCAGCACTGGCAATGACCATGTTTTTTTCGTTGATAATTGATACTCCGTCGGTAATTCGATTAAGGGCATTGCCCGCTTCGATGGCCTCCGCTTGAGTTTTTGACGCTAACTGCTTGCTCTTAACCATTGCCATTACCGCTTCGTCAGCACCGGTTCTAACCTGCTTCATCATTGATTCGATGTCTGCGGTGGATGCTTGAGTGCGGTGAGCAAGAGCACGTACCTCGTCTGCCACTACAGCAAAGCCCCGTCCTTGCTCCCCCGCTCGCGCTGCTTCAATGGCAGCATTAAGGGCTAGCAAATTGGTTTGCTCGGCGATGGCCCTTATTACATCTAGGACCTTAGTGATTTCACTTATACGATTCGACAAATTTTCAACTTTTTCAGTTGAATTTGAGATCTCATCTGCCATTGCGGTTACAGAAGTTACTGCACTTCTGACTTGATCTCGTCCTTCAATAGCATTGCGACTTGCCTGCTCCGATGCTTCGGAAGCGCCCGTCGCATTGCGAGCTACTTCCTCAACCGCTGCAGTCATTTCGTTAACGGCAGTAGCAGCTTGCTGAATCTCATCGTTTTGTCGTATCAGACCTCGCGAACTCTCTTCAGTAACTGCGTTCAATTCTTCAGAAGCTGATGCTAGTTGATCTGCTGCGCTACCGATTTCTGTTACAGTGTCTTTTAAATTCTTTTGCATCTTGGAAAGGGCGACCATCAAATCGCTAACCTCATCCCGCCCGTCAACTATTACTGTCTTGGACAGATCTCTATCGGCTATTTGTTCTGCATTTTTTAGCGCGCTGGAAAGTGGCCTGGTGATAGAACGCGTGATTAAAATACCCAACATGATGGCTGCAATGAAAGCTATTACAACACCAATGCCTAAGCTCCAAATGGCTTTCGATACTGAACGTGTTGCGCTTTCAGCTGCTTGGCCAGTCTGGTCGTTGTTTGACTTTACGATGATTTTTAATTCGTCATTTACAGTGTTGTAAGCGGTTACTCCTTCTTTGTCAAGAAGCTCTGCGGCGCCATCAAGATTTCCCGAGTTTACAAGAGAAACTATTTGGTCTGATATGCGAATATAAGTTGGCCAGTCTTTTTCAAATTTATCTCCAGCCGCTCTCTCATCGTCAGCGAGTGGTGTTTGACGATACTCTTTAAAAAGCTGTTCAACCTCTTTCTGGTTGTCCGCCAGGGACTTTACGGTATCATTGTATTGAGAGATCGGCGCTTTGGTGTACTTTAACAAAAGGGCACGATGTATATCTCGATAGTGTGCAATGGCGTTCGCCCGAGCATTGCTTGTTTTGTATACGGATACCAGATTGTTAGATATAACGCCGTCTAGGCTATCGCTTAGCGCATTGATCCCCGATCGACCTACCAACCCTACAAGTAGAGTAATAACAGCACACGCTGCGAATGCGGTGACCATCCTGGGCCCGAGTTTAGTGTTACGCAAAAGGTTCATAAAGCGCCTACCGTTAATGGATTGTCCTGAACCCCAGAAATTTCTGGACCATTATCTGTATCAGCGCGGATGGTCATTCACTTGAATGAGCGACGACAGACGGTAAGATATGACCAGTATCGCTAACCAGACTTTAGGTATGCGCGGCTAAATGATGAGCCAAAGCTTTACAACGCGGCTTGATCAGCTATGGACGGTCAACTGCACATAGGAACCACCACCAAAGCCCATTGCAAAGGATTGCAAATGACAAACCCAATCGTTCCATGGATGGGCGGCAAGCGCCGCCTTTCGAAACGCCTGCTGGCGATGCTACGTTGAAGCTTTCGCCGGCGGCGCTGCGCTGTACTTCAAGCGCGAGCAGCCCGCCAAAGTCGAGGTGCTTAACGACCTGAATGGCGACCTGGTTAACCTGTACCGCGTCGTGCAGCACCACCTCGAGGAATTTATTCGCCAGTTCAAATGGGCGCTCAGCTCGCGGCAAATCTTCGAGTGGCAGAAAATGGCTGTGCCGGAAACACTGACGGACATACAGAGGGCGGCGCGTTTCTTTTATCTCCAGCAGCACGCCTTCGGCGCCAAAACCAACGGTCAAACCTTCGGTACTGCGACCACGGGCCGACCTATCAACCTTCTAAGGATCGAGGAAAACTTATCAGAGGCTTGGCAACGGCTTTCTGGTACTTACGTTGAAAACCTTCCTTGGCTCAAGTGCGCGGTGAAATACGACCGGCCGCACACCTTCCATTACATGGACCCACCTTACTGGCAGACAGCTGGGTACGGTGGTCAGTTTGGTTTCGAAGAGTACGAGCGCATGGCAGAGTTCATGCGCAGCTGCGAAGGCAAGGTAATGGTGAGCATCAATGATCATCCAGATATTCGACGGGTGTTTGAGGGGTTCCGGATGCAGGCGATGGATATTCGTTACAGCACCGCCAACCCTAGGAAGGCATCAGCCACTGTGACTGGCGAGTTGGCGATCATGAGCTGGTAGCCAGTGAGTGCCTGGACTTTTGCGTCGGAGGGCATAAAAAAATGCCCTCAATCCATGTAAAGAAAATGGAACTGGTGCGTTGGGCAGCGGCGCGCAAAAGCTGGCGCAAATTATCCCAGGCTCTGCCGCGTCGTCGTTCCGAGCTTGCCAGGCTTACTTCAGGGCTATTGCGCAGTGATGGGCTGGATTAACTCCGGCCCTTTGTTCCGCACATTGCCAACGGCTGTGTCGACCTTGAACCACTCGAAGATCTCTGATGGTTCGCCTTGGTGCAGTACCATCTGCTCGGCGCGCTCTTTGGGTGTGGCCGGGTCAAGCCATTCACGCGCCAATTCCGGCGTCAGCACAACGGGCCGCCGGTCGTGCACGTCCACCATTCCACCTGCGCTGTCGGCGGTGATGATCACAAAACCGTCATGTTCGCCTGGTCCCTCATCGGAGTCAGGCAGTTGACCAATCGCTGCGCACAGTGATGGTGCTCCATCCCGCCGGCGAATCAGATAGGGCTGCTTTTTTGGTCCGCCTTCATCCACCCACTCAAACCAGTTATCGATTGGCGTGATTGCCCGATGCGGCCATATCGCCCGGAAGAATGGACCGTGAGCAACCTTCTCGACGCGCGCGTTGATCGGCGCGGCCCGGTCTGTGGCCCAATGCGGCCTCCAACCCCAGCGCACCGGATCGGCCAGTAGCAGCTCACCCTGGATGTGGAGCAGGGCGACCTGAGTTGCGGGGGCGACGTTGTAGCGCTCTAGGGGCAATTCGCCCACAGAGTTCGCCAGAGCATTGGGCATGCTCAGCGCTGCAACGAAGTCGTGAATTCCCCGGTACTGCGTCAGTCTTCCACACATGGCTATTCCTCGCTGTTTTAATCAGGCGCCATCAACACTGCCAAGGTCAGCTTTACGAAGTCCTCATTAGCGTCAATGGTGTGCAGTGCCCCGCGTACGTTTTCGGAAACTTCGGCTGAGCCGCGCTGCTCGACCCAGTTTGAAATCTCCATGATCGCGGATTCGAGAGCCAGCTGGTTTTCGTAGAGTTTGGAGAGAAGGGAGGGCATTAGGTCTGAGTTAGGCATCGGTGTTCCTCTGGTTGAGTGAACAGCTTAGCAGTCGGTGTTAGCTGGGGAGTTTATGTTCGGTCGGCAGGACGCCGGAGATGGGAATTGCGGAGCAAGCTTGGAAATTGCGAAGCGGAAAAGATAAGGGCTTGCATGAAGTTCATCATGCAAGCCCTTGGTATCTATGGTGCCCGAACCCGGAATCGAACCGGGACGCCCTTACGAGCGGGGGATTTTAAGTCCCATGCGTCTACCAGTTTCGCCATTCGGGCGGCAGCGCGGTGCAGCAGGGTTGGGAATATATAGACCCGGGCGCTTCGATGCAAGGTCACAGGGTGCCTTTCTTGTACAAAAGCTTGCCTTAAAAAGCCCGGTAGATCAGTGATCTACAGGCGATTTTTAGTCTGTTGCGAAACACCCTGGAGGCGCGGGAACAAGGTCTGGTAATCGCAGTCATAGCGATATGCCATCCCGGCATTATGCAAAGGAATCAGTTGATGCTCAGTGTTCGCAAGCCTTCCTGGATGATTGCTGCAGGCGTAATCGGGCTGTTGGTCGCCACAGGGGTAAATACGGCGCAGGCGGGAAGTGAGGTGCAATGGGGAAGTTTCGGACCAGGCAGTGGCGATAAGCTCACGACCAGTTCATCAGAGGGCGCGAAGCGCGTGTTGTCTACCACCGCGTTTAGCGTGGGCGATCTTGAAAAGCTGCTGGACGGCCAGAAAAGTGATCACCAGGAGTTGCTGCGCTTGAACAGCAAGCTGCAAGAGCAGGCGCGCTATTTCGACGAGTTCAAGCGTAAGGACGGGTCAAGCTCAAGCGCCAGTGACAGTCAATTGTCGGACTTGAAGCGTACGGTTGCAGAGCAGAAAAGCACCATCGACAAGCTGAGAAGCGAAGTGGAAGACTTGAAAAACAAATCAAGCTCCAATTCGAGTTCCAGCTCCAGTGAGCTGTCCCGCCTGAAAAGCGATGTCAGTGATCAGAACCGTACGATTAGTGACCTCAAGCGAAGCATCGACACGTTAAGCAGCAAGGTCAAATAGTTCAGTCGATCAGCGCCAGCAGGTCGGTATCGCCTACATCCACTCCGGCCTGACTTAACAGCGTGGTTACCTGGCCGCGATGATGGGCCTGGTGGTTGAAAAAATGCACCAACAAGCCGGAGAACGGCTTGTTGGTCCCAACGCCGCGCATGTTGTGGTACGTGAGGCGGTGATCCAGGTCCGGTTCGCGCAGGCTTTGCGCCCAGTCGATGATCAGTTGATCGAGCCAGGCGCGATGGGCCGACAGCTCACGAATATCAGCAAACGCCAACGCCTTGAGGTCGCGAGGCGTGGCGACGGTGCTTAATGGCCCCAGCGCATCAAAACCTGCCGGGTGCTCGGCAAAGCGCTTCAGCCAGACAGTATCGCCCAACGCCAGATGATTCAGCGTGCCGAGGATCGAGCCGAAAAATGCCTGTCGATCGGCTGCCAACGCGGCGTCCGTCAGTGTGCAGGCGGCCGCATAAACCTTGCGGTTCATCCACTGGTTGTACTCGGTCATCAACCTGATTTGTTCAATGCGGTTCACGTGCGTGCTCTCTGAATGGCGCGGTGGGGCCATCATAGAGCGTGCTTGCCTGGCAGTCATGCCAACTAACGCTTAGAAACGCACGGTGGCGCCGGTGGTCAGCCATTGGTTGCGGTCACCGCTGAGGCTTTGCCCGACGATTACGTCTATGTCGATCAGTTTGCCCACGTGCAATCGCGGCCCGGCTTGCCACGCTTGGTCGCCGCCTGCCTGGCCGTAACGCTCACCGATCAGCGTCAGCGCGTCCGCTAACTGATATTCGAAGCCGGTGCCCCATGTCAGGCGATGGTTCTGCTCGCCGCCGTTATACGTATGCGTCCAGCCGCCATTGAGGTTAAGGCGCAGCGATTCTACGGGTTGCCAGGTCAGCGGAAGGTTGAAGTCCGCGCCGTCGAACGCATGCGCGCGGTTGACGGCAATATGACCGGTTGCCGACACCGCCATTTGCAGGCCCAAATCTTGCCGTGACCAAACCTGCGCCTTGACTTGCGGGCTGACCTGGCTCTGGGCATCGCCGGTGTCGCTGGCACGAGACAGCGCCGCGCTCCATTGCACGGCAGGCAGTGCGCTGAACGTGCAGGCGGGGTTGAGGGTTTGGCTATGCACACGGCCTGCGTGCCGGTCGGCGGTGTACCAGGCGTCGACGTTGCATTCTCCCGGCGCGTTCACCGCGCCGTCGTCGACGGCATAAGCACCGCCGGCCGCGTGGGCCTTTGAACACAGCGCAATCAGCAAAACAAGGCCCAGGGTCACGCCGATAAAGGTCAGGTTACGCTGCAGTGCGCGGCGCTTGGCCGGTGGCAACAACAACAAGCTATGGCGAGCGCCGCGAGAGTGACGCGCGCGGTATTTGGCGAACCCGTCCTGGCGCTTTGGGGTAAGTTTTTTGTGCATGATGCACCTCGCTTGAAGTCAGCTTTCTACGGTGAGCACCGAAATGCCGCAGGCTTTGGCCTGGCAGATCAGTTGTGAAGTGTCGTCACCACCCGGCAGGGCGATGACCACATCGGGGCGGCTGTCGGTGAGCATGAAATGGTTGCGCTGGCGTTCCGCCTGCTTGCCGTGGCGTTGCCAGTTGGGCGGGTAGCGCACCACGTCGATGCCGATTTCTCGCGCCCATTCCTCAATGTCACTGCCGAGGAACTGGTTGCCGCCGTGTATCAATACCTGCACCGGGCGCAGGCGGTGGTAGGCGTCCAGCACTTGGCGGGTTTTTTTGCTGTCGGCGTAATGACGACCTGCACAGATCAAGACGCGCATGCGGGCGTTCCTTTTATTGCGCGGTGGCGGCCGGGCGACCGCCACCGTTTAAACGGCGGGGGTGATCAGTACCACTGCTTGAAGCGGCGGATGTAGATCGTTTTCATCAGTTGGGCGACGCAGCAGTAAGCGAGCAGGGTGCCGACCAGCCATGGGAAGTACGCCAGCGGCAGCGGCTGCAGGCCCACCAGTGTGCCCAGCGGCGAGAACGGCACGTAAATGCCCAGTGCGATCACCACGCACGTCATCATCAACACCGGCCAGGCGGCCGTGCTCTGGAAGAACGGGATCTTGCGCGTGCGCAACATATGCACCACCAGGGTTTGCGAAAGCAGCCCCTCGATAAACCAGCCGGACTGGAACAGGGTCTGCATTTCTACGCTGTTGGCCGAGAACACGTACCACATCAGCGCAAAGGTGGTGATGTCGAAGATCGACGAGGTTGGCCCGATCCAGATCATGAAGCGGCCGATGTTCTTCGCGTCCCACTTGCGCGGCTTGGCCAGGTATTCCTTGTCCATCTTGTCCCACGGCAACGCGAGCTGGGAGATGTCGTACATCAGGTTTTGCAGGAGCAAGTGAATGGCCAGCATCGGCATGAAGGGAATGAATGCACTGGCTACCAGCACCGAGAACACGTTGCCGAAGTTAGAGCTGGCGGTCATGTTCAGGTACTTCATGATGTTGCCAAAGGTTTCGCGGCCCTTAAGCACACCTTCTTCCAGCACCATCAGGCTCTTTTCCAGCAGGATGATGTCGGCCGACTCCTTGGCGATGTCCGTGCCGCTGTCCACCGAAATGCCCACGTCGGCATCGCGCAGCGCTGGCGCATCGTTGATGCCGTCGCCGAGGAAGCCGACCGTGTGGCCGTTGGCTTGCAGCGCTTTGAGCACCCGCGATTTTTGCAAAGGCGTGAGCTTGGCAAACACCGTGCGTTCTTCCACGCGGCGCCGCAGGGTCGCGTCGTCCATCGCTTCGATTTCAACGCCCAGCAGCGGCTTGCCTGGGTCGAGGCCGACCTGGCGGCAGATAGTGCAGGTGACCACGGCGTTGTCGCCGGTCAGGACTTTGACCGCCACGCCGATTTGCTGCAGTGCCGCAATCGCCGGGCCTGCGGTTTCCTTGGGTGGATCAAGGAAGGTCAGGAAGCCCTGGATGACCAGGTTGCGCTCATCGGCCGTGGTGTATTGCTGGCGCGCCAGTGCGTTGGGAATGTTGCGCGTCGCGACCACCAGCACACGGAAGCCGTCTTCGTTGTAGTCATTGGCGAGTGCCAGCAGTTCTTCACGGCGGCGATCATCCAGCGGCAACGCTTCGCCGGCTTCCATCACGTGGGTGGAAATGCTCAGCATCTCTTCCACGGCGCCCTTGCACACCAGCAGTTGATCGCCAGCGGCGTCCTTGACCACGATCGACAGGCGACGGCGCACAAAGTCGAACGGCAGTTCGTCGACCTTGCTGTAGGCAAACGGCACCTGGAACTTCGGATTTTGTTCCGAGAACTGCACCACGGCCTGGTCCATCAGGTTTTTCATGCCGCTCTGGTGAAAGCTGTTCAGCCAGGCCAACGACAGCACCGCGTCATCGCGCTGACCCGCCGCATTGACGTGGTGTTCGAGGATGATTTTGTCCTGCGTCAGGGTGCCGGTCTTGTCGGTGCACAGCACGTCCATCGAACCGAAGTTCTGGATCGCATTGAGGCGTTTAACCACCACTTTGCGCTTGGCCATGGCCGTGGCGCCCTTGGCCAGGTTGGCGCTGACGATCATCGGCAGCATTTCCGGGGTCAGGCCGACGGCAACCGCCAGGGCAAACAGGAAGGCATCGCCCCAGTCACCTTTGGAGAAGCCATTGAGCAGGAACACGATGGGCACCATCACCAGCATGAAGCGAATCAGCAGCCAACTGACACTGTTCACCCCGCGATCGAACGCGGTTTGCACCCGTGAGCCGACAATCGCTTTGGCCAACGAGCCGAAGTAGGTGCGTGGCCCCGTGGCAACCACCACGGCCTTGGCCCGGCCGCTGACCACGTTGGTGCCCATGAAGCAGATATTCTGCAGGTCCAACAGGTTGCTTTGGTCGGCCGCGAATGAGCTGGCAGATTTCTGTGTGACGTCGCCGAGGGTGTCGTATTTTTCGACCGGCAACGCTTCGCCGGTCAGCACGGCCTGGCTGATGAACAGATCGCGCGATTCGATCAGGCGAATATCGGCCGGGATCATGTCGCCGGCAGACAATTGCACAATATCGCCGGCCACCAGGTCACGCATCGGTACTTCGCGCAGGGTCGGTGCGGCGCCGACTTGCTCGCGACGCAGTACGGTGGCGGTGGTGCGTACCATGGCCTTGAGGGCTTCGGCGGATTTGGCCGAGCGGTGTTCCTGCCAAAAAAGCAGCAAGCTGCTGAGCAGCACCATGGTCATGATAATGATGACTTTGGTCAGGTCGACGTCTTCACCGGCCTGCAATGGCAGCCAGTAGTCGGTGACAAAGCTGATGCCGGCCAGGGTCAACAACACGTAGATGAACGGGTTGTTGAGTGCCTGCAGGAACTGCACGATGGCGTGCGGCGGCTTGTCATGCGCCACCTCGTTATAGCCTTCGCGTTGCAGTCGTGCGCTGGCGTCCAGCTCGGTCAGGCCATCCTGCGTGGCCCGCACGTTGGCGAGGGTGGCCGAGAGGCCGTTGCGGGCTTCACGCGCGGCACGCATCGAGAGTGCAGTGTCGGTGCCATGTTTGGTGTGCAGAGGCGTGTTTTTTACGGCGCTCATTGTGTGTACTCCTGTCGCCAATTCACGACAAAACATGCCCGGTACTTACCTGATGACAGGCGAGCGAAAGCATGCCGAGCCGCAAACTTTGCGATCGGTTTAAATAAGAGAGTTACTTAACTTCTACAGCGCCCGCCACGCAGGCGTTAATTAACTAACGCGCAGCGGGCCACCACTGGCCATGTTCATAAAGAACGCCAGAGCGGTTATCGGGAAGTTGCTGTTTCCAGCCGGTTCAAGCGGCGCGATGGCTCAGGTAAACATCGAGCATCAGGCCTGCTTGAGCCCACGTGGAAACCTTCGGTCTCTGCGGGTCTTGAGGGTCGGCGTGCTCCCACTGCTGCAGCAATTGGCCGCTGACAGGGCAGGCGCGCCAGTGCGCCAGCGGGGGCGCCGGGCGTACTTGAGGGGAGGGTGCAGCAAAGGCCGAGCGGGTAGGCGAAAAGCCCACGGGCTCGCGGTGCAGCTTGGCGCGCAGGGCGGCGGCCAGGGTGCGTACATCGGGCAAAGCAATCAGTTGGAAGGTCATAACACACCTCGGGACCGGACGGGCGACCGGTGAGGCAGTTACGGTGGAGCATCAAGCTCTAGCGCAGCTTACCGGACCGAAACGGCGAGTCCTGTCATATTCTGGGTTTGGCGCCCGATGCCCGCTAACGCGATGCTCGAGCAGCGACTAGATACTGTGTCCATTGGCTTCTTTTGTGAGGTTTAAAAAAGGCCCCAGTTGCGGGCAGGGGGAATTTACTCAGGCGCTTACAAAATGTCAACGCAAGATTAATTAAACCTCGCGGTATTCAGAGTTTATTCAGACACGCTGCTCTCACAAGTTACTCGCGCGCTGTAACTTCATACATCGCGTACGGCCAGAACAGCCAGATACAAGAGTACCAGCCCGCACAGTGCATAACTGACGCGTTGCCACAGTGGTGATGCATGCTTGCGCAATAGGTTGACCAGCGCCGCCGTCAGAAAACACGAGAGCACCGACGCCAGCATGAAGCCTGCAAAAAACGTCAGTGTCTGCGCATGGCTCGGCGTCGCGCCGACGATGCCGGACAACGCGCTGCCCAGCGCGCCCCAATAAACGATGTTCTTAGGGTTTGCCAGGGAAATCGCGGCGCCTACCGCCAGCGCGTTCTGCGCGCTGCCGGCCGGTGCGCTGCTTTCTTGTGGCAAATGCCAGGCATCGATCAGGCTGCGCACGCCCAGCCAGGCGAGGTACAGCGCACACACGATGGTCAGTGGCACACGCACCGCGTCATGCTGGATCAGCAGCGCAATACCGGTGAGGCCAATGACCGCCCACACCGCGTCGCCGACCAGCGAACCAACTTGCACCAGCAACGCCGGGGTAAAGCCTTGCAGCAGGCCACGGCGCAAGGTCTCCGCGAGCACCGCGCCGGGCGACAGGCAAAATACAAAACCGAACACCAGTGCGTAAAAAAAGATCGTCAACATGCCCGCGTCCTTTCGACAAAGTGCAAAAGCATACGACGGCAGCGGTGGCAAAATCGAGTATCGGTTGGCACGTTTACGGCCGCAGCGTGCGTTCCTGCAGCCGTCAACTCAGTCGAGCGCTTACACACTCAGGCGCACGGCCAGCGCCGCGAGGGTGATCAACAGCACCGGCAGGGTCAGCACAATCCCGACCTTGAAGTAGTAGCCCCACGTGATGGTGATGCCTTTGCGCGCCAGAATATGCAACCACAGCAACGTGGCCAGGCTGCCGATGGGGGTGATTTTGGGGCCAAGGTCGCTGCCGATTACGTTGGCGTAGATCATCGCGTCCTTGACCACGCCCACGGCATGGCTGGACTCGATGGACAGCGCGCCGATCAACACCGTCGGCAAGTTGTTCATCACCGACGACAAGAGTGCCGTCAGCACGCCGGTGCCCATGGCCGCGCCCCATACGCCGTAGGTAGCGAAGGTGTCGAGCCAGGTCGCCAGGTAGGTCGTGAGGCCCGCGTTGCGCAGGCCGTAGACCACCAGATACATGCCGAGGGAAAAGATCACGATCTGCCAGGGTGCGTCCTTCAGCACTTTGCGCGTGGAAATAGTGTGGCCCTTGGCGGCGATCACCAGCAGCAACACCGCGCACACGGCGGAAATCGCGCTGATGGGAATGCCCAGCGGTTCCAGCGCGAAACAGCCGACCAGCAAAATACCGAGTACCCACCAGCCGGCGCGAAAAGTCCCACGGTCACGGATGGCGCTCGCCGGCTCTTCCAGGTCGGCCGGGTCGTAGGTCTGCGGAATATCGCGGCGGAAAAACCACATCAGTACCGCGAGCGTGGCCGCCACGCTGACGAAGTTCACCGGCACCATGACGGCGGCGTATTGGTTGAAGCCGATCTTGAAGTAATCCGCCGAGACGATGTTCACCAGGTTCGACACCACCAGCGGCAGGCTCGCGGTGTCGGCGATAAACCCCGCGCCCATCACGAACGCCAGCGTGGCTGCTGGCGAAAAACGCAGCGCCAGCAGCATCGACATCACGATGGGCGTCAGAATCAACGCCGCCCCGTCGTTGGCAAAGAGTGCCGACACCAGCGCGCCGAGCAGCACCATATAGGCAAACAAGCGTCGGCCGCGCCCACGCCCCCAACGCGCCACGTGCAGGGCGGTCCAGGCAAAAAAACCGGCTTCATCGAGCAACAGGCTGATGATGATCAGCGCGACAAACGTGCCAGTGGCATTCCAGATGATGTGCCACACCACCGGAATGTCAGCCAGGCTGACGACGCCAAGGGCCAGGGCCAGGATCGCGCCCATGGTTGCGCTCCAGCCGACACCCAGGCCCTTGGGCTGCCAGATGACCAAGACGATGGTGAAAATGAAAATCGCAAGTGCGACAAGCATGAATAAACGCTCCGGGGGCTCAGCAGCACGTGCTTGCCCGTTGTGGTCTGTTGCCCATTGCCGCAAGACGCTGTGCGTCGTTGCGTAGCCAAGGCATGGATCAGTTGGTACGCACAAAGTTCGCTGGCGCACAGGGTGAATAACCTCAACCGCACGCGGATGGCACCGGCCGGGCATTCCCACAGGCCTTTTTGAATACGCATATGCCTGTACGTAGGGAAAATCCCGAGTTCGATTGACGTGGATCAAATGCGCATAAATCGACCACAAGTGTTTGAAATTAAACTGAAACACGAATGTCCTAAAGTGCCTCCCACTGCTAAAGAAGGAAAAATCAGCGTGACCCGTGCCGTTCGCAACCTGCGCAAGACCCTTGATGCCGTCGCCGATAATAACGAAACGGCGGCGTTTGACCTGATGCGCGCCGTCGAAAAACTCGGCGATGAAGTGCTGCGTCAACGCCTGCTCAATACGATTCATCGTCTTAACCAAGACGCTCACGAGCTGCGCCTGGCGCGCGACTCGGTAGAACTGGTGTCGGTAAAGCTCGCCTGAGCACGATCGTTCAAGACAACCACCGCATGACGCTGGCATGCTTGTCGACTGTCTGTCGATGAGCCGTGTCCATGCCTGCAACCCTGCCTTATTACGCCTTCGGTCGCGGCGCGATTGCCGTTATTCCGCTGTCCCTGGCCTGTGCGCCGTGGGGGCTGCTGGCCGGCTCGATGGCCATTGATGCGCAATTTACCCCGCTGCAAGCCCAGGGTTTGTCCGCCATCGTGTTCGCCGGGGCTGCCCAACTGGTGGCTATCGGCATGGTCAAAAGCGGCGCCAGCCTGATTTCGATTGTACTGACCACCTTGTTGCTGACGTCCCAGCACTTGCTCTACGGCATGCACATGCGCCCCACGTTGTCGGCGCTCAATACGCGCTGGCGCATGAGCCTGGGTTTTTTGTTGACCGACGAGTTCTTTGCGCTGGTCAATCACTATGACCGTCAAACCTTCAACCGCTGGTATGCGCTGGGCGTCGGCCTGACGTTTTATATTGCCTGGAACCTCTTCACCTTGGCGGGCATCGTGCTCGGCAAAAGCATTGCCGGGCTTGATCAGTTGGGGCTGGAATTTTCGATTGCGGCGACGTTTATCGCGTTGATCACTCCGGTAGTGCGCGATTTACCTACCGTAGTCTGCGTCGCTGTTTCACTGCTGTTTTCGGTATGGCTGAGTTACTTGCACTGGGAGTCGGCGGTGGTGGTGTCGGGTGTGCTGGGGATGAGCGCGGGTTATGCGTGCAAGCGGCTGGGCCTGGCGGGGAGCGCGCAGCGATGATTTACGGCATGATTGTGCTGATGGGGTTAGTGGTGTTCCTCAACCGCTACCTGTTTATCGAACCCCGCTTGCCGGTGCGGCTCAATCGCGGCGTGCGCGAGTTTCTGGGGTTTGCAGTGCCGGGGATGTTGACGGCGATTTGCGGGCCGATCATTTTTCTTGCCGAGCACAGGCTCAACGTGAGTTTAGCCAACCCGTACATGCTGGCCGGTATTTGCGCGGTGGCGTTGATGGTTTACACGCGCAGCGTATTAATCACCGTGCTGCTGAGCATGGCGGTGTTCTATCTGCTTCGTTGGTGGCTCTGAATGCAGGCCGCCTGAAAGCCGACCCAATCCCCCAAACAGAATGCATTCAAACTGTGGGAGCGGGCTTGCTCCCGATGGCGGTGTGTCAGGTAAATATTTTTCAACTGACACACCGCAATCGCGAGCAAGCCCGCTCCCACAAAGGCTCTTTTGATCTGCTTTAACCACTCAGGCCGCCGTGCTCTTGCTCTTGATCCGAGAAGTGCCACAACCGGCAGGCAAAAAAAAGCCCGCGGGAGGGCGGGCAGAAGGGAGACTTCTAAAAAATGAGCCTGCTCACTATAAGCGGCGCAATCTCCCTTCACAGTGAAACTAAATTTATTCAGCCGCCGGTACTGGCTTCTTCTTGGCCTTGGCCTCTGCCGCCAGGCACTCCAGGGCAAACTGCTCGGTGTAGGTCATCTGGATCGGTGTGCTTTCGCCCTTCACGGTGCGCTCGCCATCGAGTATGTAGCGGATGCGCTTGTCCGTGACGCCGATGCGTTTGGCAATCCACGTGGGCGTCTGGCCGATGCGGCTGATCAGCTTGTCGGCGTAGTCGGTGGACGGGTTATAGCGTTCGGCGTTGGGTGTCATCGGTTTTCCAGGTAAAGGTGCAGTCACAAGTAGGCGACAGGGTGACGTAATAATGCTTGGGTGTCGCCTGCTAATGGTAGAGTCGCGGTTTTTCCAAGGAGGCGATGGCATGCGAACGTTGGTAATTGGCGCATTGATGGTGGCAGCATTGTCCGGTTGCGCGAGCTCGAAGATGACCCAAGCGCGCGCCGGCGTGCCCTACAAAACCCTGGCTTCGCAGAAGGCGCCGTTGGTGGTTGCGCAATGCATCCAGTTCGGCTGGCAGGACGAGGCCGTGTTCGGGGTTGACGCGGGTGGCTTCAAGGAGCCGATCGAGGCTGGCGGTTTCACGGTGTACACCACCGGCGGCGATTATTTTGCCGACGTGCGCAGCGCCGGCGCCGGTGCTACCGTCAATTACTTCGCGGCTGAAGACACGATGCCGGCCAAACGTCGCTTGGCCGCTCTCGCGACCTGCCTTTAATCCGTTGCCTGCGTGATATTCGGAAATGCCCGGCGGGACAGCCGCCGAGCATTGGCCTATGATTCACACCGCTCGCTCGACGCCAAAGCTCTTTACCAGTACATGGACGTCGAGGCCCAAACGTCGGGCGAGCATCTTTACCGGCTTATCGCGGCATGTAACCCAAGTGCCAGCGCCGCGGAATCTTCAGTGACACCAGCCCCAGCACGGCGGCCAATACACCACTCACCAGCAACGCCTTCAGCCCCAGTTGCTGCTCCAGCACCGCGCCGATGATCGCGCCCAAAAACATCCCGCCCCACGGAATCAACTGCACCCGCCAGCCGTTGCGCCTTTCCCCCAGCACCCAGCGGCCCAGCCCGCGGCCAAAGCGTGACAAGGCGCCCGTCACATAGGTCAGCCCTACCGGCAGGCCGTTGACCTCTTCGACGGCGGCATTGAGCATGCCCATCGCGACAATCGCCGCCAACAGCGCCGGCAACGCATCTTTTGCGGGCCACACGGCACCGCCGCACAGCAAGGCGGCGATGCATAACAGCAAGGGCAGGGCATGCCGCCGGCTGATGCGGCTGACCACCACACCCAACGCATTGCCGACAACAAACGTCGCCACCAGCAACAGCAAACGCCCGGTCAGGCCGAGGTCGCCCGCGCTGATCGCCACGGCCAGGCGCGTGGTATTACCGCTCATAAACGACACAAAGTCGCCGCTGGCCATAAACCCGATGGCATCGGTCATGCCTGCCAGTACCGAGAGGCTGGCCACCAGCATCAAGCCGACCCGGCCGCGCCATCGATGGCGATGCGCGAGTGCGACGTTGACGTAAGGCTTGCGCGACGACGGCAGCATGCGGCCGGGCTCCGGGTGGGATTATTTGGCCACTACCGTAAGACGCTTTGATTGCCTGCGCAATGGGTTCAGAGCAGCAGCGGCTAACTCGCCTTGGCTTGCCCGGGCGCTTGCTTGGGCGCGCGCTTAGGCAAATCGGCCGCCAGTTGTTCAAGGAACATCGCCAGCGCGACTTCCTCGGCTTTTAAACCCTTGCGCACCCGAGGTTTGGGCAGTTTGGACAGCTCACCCAGGCTGAAATGTTCGAGCACGGCAGGGTGGATATAACATTTGCGGCACACCGCCGGGGTATTGCCGAGTTGCTTGGCGACGTCCTTGACCATCGCCACCACGTGGCGCTTGGCATCCGATTCCGGCTGCCATTCCAGCTCGCGCAACACCGCGAGGGCAAGGGCGGTGCCGGCCCAGGTGCGGTAATCCTTGGCGGTGAAGTCGGCGCCAGTGAGGCTGTGCAGGTAGGCGTTGACGTCATGCGAGCTGACGGTGTGCCGCTCGCCGTCTTCGTCCAGGTACTGAAACAGGTTTTGCCCAGGCAACTCCATGCAGCGCTTGACCACTGTGGCCAGGCGCCGGTCCTTGACGCTGATTTGATGCTCAACCCCGCTTTTGCCGCGAAACTGGAACTGGATCTCGCTGCCTTTGACGTCCACATGGCGGGTGCGCAGGGTGGTCAGCCCGTAAGATTTGTTGTCACGCGCATATTGGGTATTGCCGACGCGAATCAGCGTGGCGTCGAGCAGCATCACCACGGTGGCGAGGACTTTTTCGCGGGTAAACCCTGGCTCGGCGATTTGTGCTTCCAGTTGCCTGCGCAGTTTCGGCAAGGCCTCGCCGAACGCTTGCAGGCGCGAATACTTGTCGGTGTCGCGCACCTCACGCCAGCGCGCGTGGTAGCGGTACTGCTTGCGGCCGCGCGCATCACGCCCGGTGGCTTGCAGATGGCCACGCGCGTCGGCGCAAATCCACACATCGGTGTAGGCGGGCGGCACGGCCAATGCGTTCAGGCGTTTGATCTCATCCTTATCGGTAATGCGCTGGCCTTTAGCGTCGACGTACTGGAACTTGCCGCGCAGTTTTTTGCGGCGGATGCCGGGCTGGGTGTCGTCAACGTAATGCAGGTCACGGGGCAAGTCGGCAAGCAACGCAGAGTCGGGCATGGTGCAAATTCCTTGGCAAGATCAGGCCGGTATGTCTGATTGACCGCAGAGTTTTGCGCGCGTGCCAATTAGTTAGGCCAGCACCGCCGCCGCCTTGATTTGCGCCCACAGTTGCTGGCCGGGGTGCAGTTGCAACTGGTCGCGGGAGAAGCGCGTAATGCGCGCCAGCAACGGCGTGCCGCCCGCGTCGAGGCGCACCAGCACGTGGGCGCTGTTATCCGCCGCGATGTCTTGGGTGACCGTCACCGGCAAACGGTTAAGAATGCTGCTCGGCTCTTGCGCCTGCAGGCTGAGGCTGACGTCGCGCGCTTGCACCTTGACCCGCAACTGTTTGCCCAACGCCAGCGGCGCGTGGGCCACGCGTATCTGCAGCGGGCTGTCAGGCAGTTGCAAGGTCAGCAGTTGATAGTGCGCGTCGTAGGCGCTGACCGTGCCGTTGATCACCACGCCGGCGTCGTCGCCCAACGCCAGCGGCAGGTCGAGCCGCGCCAGGGTTTCACCGATCGGGCCGCTGGCCAGGGCTTTGCCGTCGCTGAGCAGCACGATGTGATCCGCCAGCCGCGCTACTTCGTCCTGCGCGTGGCTGACGTACAGCACCGGTATGTCCAGCTCGTCGTGCAGGCGTTCGAGGTAAGGCAGTATTTCGCCTTTGCGTTTGCTGTCGAGCGCCGCCAACGGTTCATCCATCAACAACAATGTGGGGCTGGTGAGCAGCGCGCGCGCAATGCCGATGCGCTGGCGCTCACCGCCGGACAAGTGCTGCGGATGGCGCTCAAGCAAGTGGCCGATGCCGAGCAGTTCGGTGGCCTGGGCCATGTCCACGCGCCGCTGTTGGCGCGGTATGCGCTTGAGACCGAACTCAAGATTAGCCCGCACCGACAGGTGCGGGAACAGGCTCGCTTCCTGGAACACATAACCCAGCGCGCGTTTATGCGGCGGCACAAACAGCCCGTTACGGCTGTCTTGCCAAACCTCATCGTTAACCTGAACAAAGCCGGCTTCGGCGCGCTCCAGCCCGGCGATGCAGCGCAGGCAGGTGGTTTTGCCGGAGCCGGAATGCCCGTACAGCGCGCTCACGCCACGGCCGGGCAGGTGCAGGTCGACGTCCAGCGCAAAGCCTGCATAGTTGAGGTGCAGTCGTACGTCTATCATCGTGGTCAGCTCCAGCCCATTTTGGTTTTACGGCTGGAGTAAAGCGCCAGCAACACGAGGAACGCGAACACCACCATCGAGCCCGCCAGCCAGTGCGCCTGGGCATATTCCATGGCTTCGACGTGGTCGTAGATTTGCACCGAGACCACGCGGGTTTTGTCCGGGATGTTGCCGCCGATCATCAGCACCACGCCAAACTCACCCACCGTATGCGCAAAGCCAAGAATTGAGGCAGTGATAAATCCGGGGCGCGCCAGCGGCAAAATCACCGTGAAAAAAGTGTCCCACGGATTCGCCCGCAAGGTCGCGGCCACCTCCAATGGGCGGGTGCCGATGGCGGCGAAGGCGTTTTGCAACGGCTGCACCACAAACGGCATGGAATAGATCACCGAGCCAATCACCAGCCCGGCGAAGCTGAACGTCAGGGTGCCCAGCCCCAGCCATTGGGTGAACTGGCCGAAATAGCCATGCGGGCCCATGGTCAACAGCAGGTAAAAGCCGATCACCGTCGGTGGCAGCACCAACGGCAGGGCGACGATGGCCCCAATCGGGCCGCGCCACCAGGAACGCGTGCGCGACAGCCACAGCGCAATCGGAGTGCCGATGATCAGTAGAATCACGGTGGTCAGTGACGCCAGCTTGATGGTCAGCCAGATCGCCGAAAAATCGGCACTCGACAGCGGCATTCAGTTGGCCAGCTCGTAACCGTAGGCCTTGATCACCGCAGCGGCTTTCGGGCCTTTGAGGTATTCAACCAGGGCTTTGGCGGCGGCGCTGTCTTTACCTTTGGTGAGGATTACCGCGTCCTGCTTGATCGGGTCGTGCATCGACGCCGGCACGATCCACGCCGAGCCGCGGGTGACTTTGCCGTCCTTGTAAATCTGCGACAGCGCCACAAAACCCAGCTCGGCATTGCCGGTGGACACGAATTGGTAGGCCTGGGTGATGTTCTGGCCTTCGACCAGCTTGTCCTTGACCTTCTCGGTCAAGCCTTGCTTGGCCAGCACTTGGGTGGCGGCCAGGCCGTACGGCGCAGCTTTCGGGTTGGCGATGGACAGGTGCTTGAAGTCATTTCTCTTCAGCACGTCGCCCTTGGCATCCACGTAGCCTTCTTTTGCCGACCACAGCGCCAGCGTACCGACGGCGTAAGTGAAGCGCGAACCTTTGACCGTGTCACCTTCGCTTTCGAGCTTTTGCGGGGTGGTGTCGTCCGCACAGAGGAACACTTCAAACGGCGCGCCGTTCTTGATCTGCGTATAGAACTGGCCGGTGGCACCGTAGGCGGCGACCAGTGTGTGGCCGGTGTCTTTTTTGAAGTCGGCGGCAATCGCCTGGATCGGCGCCGTGAAGTTGGCGGCGACGGCGACTTGCACTTCATCGGCGTGGGCCGAACCAAAGGCGAAGGCGGCAATCAGGCTGGCCAGGGCAGTGGGGGCCAGGCGTGAGGCGCGGATCATCATGAAGCAGCTCCTTTTTATGAGGCGAGGATTGTACGTTGCGTTATAGGCAGGTGGCTTTACCGCTATGTACGGGAATATATAGCGGTTGGCCATCGCCGGTACAGTGCAAAGTTCTCCGGGCCACTCGCCTCAGTGTTGAAACGCTACAGCCTGGCCAGCGCTTGCTCGGCCAATTCGCGCGTCAGTTCGTAAGCGGGCATGTGTTTGCCCAAGCGCAGTGCCTGCCCCGACCACAAGTTGCTGAAACCCGCTTCATCACGCGCTTTGAGCGGCATCAACGCGCCGCCCGAGGTGGGGAATGCAGGCGCTGCCGGGTTGATCGCGCCCAGTTCGCGCATCACGCGGTTCACGATGCCGCGCGCCGGGCGGCCGGTAAACAGGTTGGTCAACGCGGTGTCGCTGGCTTGCGCATGTTGCAACGCATGCCGGTGGGACGCGCTGATGTTGGCCTCGTCTGTAAACAGGTACGCGGTGCCAAGCTGCACGGCGCACGCGCCAAGCGCGAATGCCGCGACGATCCCGCGGGCATCGCCGATGCCGCCTGCGGCAATCACCGGCACGCTGACCGCGTCGACAATTTGCGGCAGCAGTGCCATCAGGCCAATCTGGGTATTCAGGTCGTCGCTGAGAAACAACCCGCGATGCCCGCCTGCCTCAATGCCCATCGCAATAATTGCATCGCAGCCGTGCTGCTCCAGCCACACGGCTTCGGCCACGGTGGTGGCTGACGACAGCACCTTGGCGCCGGTGGCTTTTACCCGGTCGAGCAAGGCCTGTTCCGGCAGGCCGAAGTGAAAACTCACCACTTCTGGGCGAAACGCTTCAACGATTTTGCAGGCGGCATCGTTGAAGGGCGCGCGATCAGACACCGGGGTCGGCGCGTCGAAGTCGGCGCCCAGTTCGTGGTAGTAGGGCTCCAGCAAGTTCTTCCAGTGCCGGTCACGTTGTGCATCGGCCACAGGCGGTTGATGGCAGAAGAAATTCACGTTGAGCGGGCGCACGTTTGCCTGGCGCAGGGTGGTCAAGGCTTCGCGCAGTTGCTCGATGCTCAACCCGGCCGCCGGCATCGAACCGAGGCCGCCCGCTGCATTCACCGCGCTGACCATGGCGGTGGTGGTCGCCGCAACCATGGGCGCCTGGATGATGGGCAAATCAATGCCCAAGAGGTCGAGAATTCGGGTGTCTGGCCAGGTGCTCATGGCGGATGCGTCTCCAGCGTCAGTAAGGCGTGGCGCTGTTGTAGCAGGGCGCTTGGCGCGCGGCCAGTGCGTTTTATTCACTGGACGAAGGCGACGTTTCGTGAAGCTCTGCACCGCCGTGTTCTCGCTCCAGCAGTTGGCGCTTGCGTTCTATGCCCCAGCGGTAGCCCGACAGTTCGCCGTTACTGCGCACCACGCGATGGCACGGAATCGCCACCGCCAGCGCGTTGGCGGCACAGGCCTGAGCCACCGCGCGAAACGACTTGGGCGCGCCGATGCGCTGGGCGATCTGCGCGTAGCTGGCGGTGCTGCCCGGCGGAATGTCGCGCAGCGCCTGCCACACGCGCTCCTGAAACGCGGTGCCGCGCAAGTCCAGCGGCAAATTCAACCCCAGTGCGGGCGCTTCGATAAACCCCACGACGTGGGCGATCAACTGTTCAAAGCCCTGATCTGCGCCGACTAATTCGGCGTTGCGAAATTTATCCTGCAGCTCGCGCACCAGCGTGTCCGGGTCGTCCCCCAGCAAAATCGCGCAGACGCCGCGTTGGCTCTGCGCCACCAGAATCGCGCCCAGCGAGCATTGGCCCACGGCAAACAGAATCTGGCTGTGGCTGCCGCCGGCTTTGTAATCGCTGGGTTTCATGCCGAGCAGTTGCTCGGCCGCGGCATAAAAGCGGCTGTTGGAGTTGAAGCCGGCCTCGTACAGCGCCTCGGTCACCGAGTGCTGGCGGTGCAGGCCGTCACGTATTTTGCGCGAACGCAGGGCGCTGGCATAACCCTTGGGCGTCAGGCCAGTGACGCCTTTGAATACCCGATGGAAATGGAAAGGGCTTAACCCGGCCAGGCGTGCAAGCGCTTCCAGGTTGGGCGGCGTTTCAGCCTGCTCCAGGTGCCTGCACGCATTCGCCACCAACTGCGCGTGGTGCGCGGCCAATTGAGTCTGGTCACCCAGCGCGCGTTTACTCGGGCGATAGCCTGCGGCTTCGGCGAGGGCGGCGCTGTCGAAGAATTCAATATTGTCCGGGCGCGGCAAGCGCGAGGCACTGCTGGGGCGGCAATACACGCCGGTGGTTTTTACGCCATACACAAACAGCGCGTCGGCCTTGGCGTCGCGGGCGACGATGGCGGCCCAGCGGGGGTCTTGTTGGTTGCTCATGGCCTGCACTCTTGACGGGTCACGCGCAGATTAACCGCGTTGGTCACGCCAGGCACCCTCAAGCTTGCGGTCAAATCAGCCGGCGGTGCGAAAGGTCAGGTTGATGCGTTGCGGGCCCATGATCGGGTGCGCACCTTCCTTGATCGGCAGCACCCCATGAAAGCGCAGGCGATCGACGCCGCCCCAGACCACCACGTCGCCGTGGAACAGCGAGATCTTTTGCGTCTTGTCGCTGCGCGCGTGGCCGCCAAACAGAAAAATCGCCGGCAGGCCCAGCGACACCGAGACCACCGGCGCGCGGTAGCAGCGCTCGTTTTTGTCTTGGTGCAGGGACATTTTAGCGCCAGGCACATAGCGGTTGATCAGGCAGGCATCCGGCAAAAACGCGTCGAACCCAGCGTCGGTCGCCGCCAGCATCGCCAGTTGGCGCAACGCCTCTGGCATCGCCGGCCACGGTTGCTGGCTGCGCGGGTCAAGGGGGCTGTAACGATAACCGGCACTGTCGGTGGTCCAGCCCAGCTCGCCGCAACTGCTCAGCGCCGCCGACATGGTGAACCCACCGGGCGTGACCATCTGCCGAAACGGCGATTGCGCCAGCACCCCACGCAGTTCAGGCAGCAGGCGCTCAATCCAGGGCAGGGCGTAGCCCCTGAGCACGTAAGACTCTTCGCCAATCTGCTCGCGCCGCGCGGGTTGTTGCAGGGCGTCATCGGCGAACAAATCAGCAGTCGGGCCTGGCATGGCTTACAGCGCCTTGCTCACTTTTACATCGGTGATTTTGTCGCTGTCATCGTGCATCTTCGCCAGCGCATGCTTGGCTTCATCGACGCTGTTGGTTTTTAACTGCGCGAATTCAAAGCGGCGTTCGCCGTTAAGCTTGTAATTAATGACGTATTTAGTCGTGGTGGTCACAGCTATCTTCCTGTCGAGTGCTCGGATCAGCTCAGTTTGCTGCTGGTGCGACGAACGATGCGAATCTTGTGGGACAAAGCAGGCTTGCGCGTAACGCTGATGGCGCGGCGGGTGACCACGTCCAGGGTAATGTTCCAGAACCCGGTGCTCGGCGCGGTGATTCTGGCCGGGAAGTCCTCGAATGCGCCGCCGTGGTAGGTGTGGCGGCCACCGTTCTTGAAGCTGCGGAAGTTGGCGTCGCTCATCAAACGAATGTTGCAGGTCTGCGAGCATTCGATGACCACGATGTCGCCCTCGTTGAGATGCTCGCGCTGGTGGATGAATTTCATGGGGTGTCTCCAGAAGGGCTTTTTCTGAAAAATCAGAATGATACGTAGGATAAGATAGAGTTTATCAGCCCTAGCGCGGTTATTATCGGGTCGTCGTCGATGAGTTCGACAATTTAAAACAGTTATTTCTCAGGTTTTTAGAGATAAGTCCTACATTGATGGGAGAAATTTTCTCTCGGCGCTGTCCTAGGGTCTTTATCGGAGGTGTTCGTATGAAGTGGAGTGTGTTGGTGCTGGCCTTGGCGTTGGGTGGCTGTGCTTCGGTTGCAGATATCAAGCAGACCCCGCCAACCCTGGTGGTCATTTCAGGCAAAAAACCGCCTGAGTATGCCGCATGCGTGGTCCGCAAGTTGGCCGCGACTCGCCGCCCGCCGCAGATCGAACCGCATAAGGACGGTGTGCAGGTCATTGTGCCGCAGAAATTCTCGTCTGACCCGTCGGCGATCTTCGAAATTGACGACCGCTCCAGCGGCAGCAGCATCAAGCTCTATGAGAGCATGTCGAATGTGCCTATCCGCCCGGGTGACGTTAAAAAAGCCGGGGAAGATTGTATCTCCGGCTGAGCCTTCACAGGTTTAACCCGCACACAGTTGAGTCCGATAAAAAAGCCTGACGCTGCGGTTGCAGTGTCAGGCTTTTTTTGTGCTGATGTCGGCGCGGTGGCGAAGGCGCCGTTAAACTGTCGGTTATTCAATGCAAAAAATGCCGCGCAACGGTTGAGGTTGCACGGCACTTGTCTTTTTTGGAAGCCCGCCATGAAACGTGAACACGTCAGAGCCCGCCACGCCGAGGGTCAGATCTCGGCCACCCATGTCATCCAGAACCCTGCCGATCTTGGCGAGTGGATCGTATTTTTCAAGAAAAGCGGCGGGCGCAGTTATTTCCTGGTGGATGAGCAGGATGAGGTTGAGTCATTTGCGAAGCTGGACGATTTGATCGAGTTGCTGCGCGAACTCGGGATCAAGTTCGCCGAAATTCACCTGTAGCCCTGCGGCTTACTTGCAGACCACAACCACGCTGCGGCCCTTGAAGTTGCCGACGTCTTTGCCGAGGGTCTTGTCGTCTTCTTTCAGCGACGGCGTGCCTTCGGTTCCGACGATGCGGTAGCCGGTGCCGGCGCAGGAAGCGTCAGCTTTCTCGTAGCAACTGGCCCAGGAGTTCGCCTCGCCAGAACAGTCGATGGTCAAACCTTGCTCGCCGTTTTTCAAGTAGGTATCAGAGGTGGTGGTGCAGCCGGTGATCAGCGTCAGTGCCGCAGCCAGTGCCAGAATCTTGTTCATGTGTAAGGTCGTCGTCGAGGTGTTGGAGGGGCGCTGACACTGTCGTGGGGCGTTTGCAGCAGATTATAGCTAACTGCCATCAAGGTACAGACAAACACTACAAAGCCCCGTTCAACGGGGCTTTGTGCGCAAGCTTTTGAACGCTTACTTCTTCTTCGGCCGTGCGCTGGACGCGTGACCCGCTTCATCCACAAATACTTCGGCGACTGCCACTGCCTGACTCTCGGTCGCGAATGCGCCGGCAACACTGTCACCGTGGAAGTTGATCAAGTGCCAGCCGTCTGCGCGCTGGGTGATCAGGTAGCCGTTTACACCTTTTGGTTCTGACATCTATTAACAATCTCGTGGTCTGGTTCAAGGGCGCAATGATAGCGCCAAATGCCCCGAACGCGCGCAAGTTGTTGCAGCGCAGTGTTCTACACCCAAAAGCGTGCTAAAACAGTCAGAGGCCTTTTAAACAAAGGCGCTCAGGCCGGTTTTGTGTAACCACTGGTGACGCTCTTTGTATGATTAGCGGAACTTACGCCGACATTTTTTCTCTATGTTGACATCGCAACGCCAGCAGGAGCCATTGTAAGGTGACTGCGGCCTCATTAGACTGCGCCGAATTCCGTACGCACAGCCCTTTGTAAGGACTCATATGATCAAGAAATGCTTGTTCCCAGCAGCCGGTTACGGCACTCGCTTCTTGCCAGCGACCAAGGCCATGCCCAAAGAGATGCTGCCGGTGGTGAACAAGCCACTGATTCAGTACGGCGTCGAAGAGGCACTGGATGCCGGTTTGAACGAAATCTCCATCGTCACCGGCCGCGGTAAGCGCGCACTGGAAGACCACTTCGACATCAGCTACGAGCTGGAAAACCAGATCAAGGGCACCGACAAGGAAAAGTACCTGGTCGGTATCCGCAAACTGCTCGACGAGTGCTCGTTCTCCTACACCCGTCAAACCCAGATGAAAGGCCTTGGCCACGCAATCCTCACCGGTCGCCCACTGATCGGTGACGAACCGTTCGCCGTGGTGCTGGCGGATGACCTGTGTGTAAACCTCGACGGCAAAGGCGTTCTGGAACAGATGGTTGATCTGTTCAAGAAATACCGTTGCACCATCGTTGCGGTGATGGAAGTAGACCCATCGCAAACCAACAAGTACGGCGTGATCGCCGGCGACGAAATTGGTGATGGCCTGATCCGCGTTCGCGACATGGTCGAGAAGCCAAACCCGGAAGACGCTCCGTCGAACCTGGCGATCATCGGTCGTTACATCCTGACCCCGGACATCTTCAAGCTGATCGAAGAAACCGAGCCAGGCAAGGGCGGCGAAATCCAGATCACCGACGCCCTGTTGAAGCAAGCCAAAGACGGCTGCGTAATCGCCTACAAATTCAAAGGCCAGCGTTTCGACTGCGGCGGTGCTGAAGGCTACATCGAGGCAACCAACTTCTGCTTCGAGCACTTCTACAAGACGGGCAAGGCTTACTGATTCAGGCTTGCCTGACTGCTATGCCGATGTAAGTAAAAAGCCACCTTCGGGTGGCTTTTTGGTTTTTCGGCCCCATCTAAGTCGGTATGCTGATGCCCTGCCGAGGAGAATGAAATGGCCTACGATTTTGATCTGTATGTAATTGGCGCCGGTTCCGGCGGTGTGCGCGCGGCGCGTTTTGCCGCAGGTTTTGGCGCCAAGGTAGCCGTGGCGGAAAGCCGCTACTTGGGCGGCACCTGCGTCAACGTCGGCTGCGTGCCAAAAAAATTGTTGGTCTACGGCGCGCATTTCGCCGAGGACTTCGAGCAAGCCAGTGGTTTCGGCTGGTCGTTGGGCGAAGCAAAATTTGATTGGGCGACCTTGATCGCCAACAAAGATCGCGAAATCAATCGCCTTAATGGCATCTACCGCAACCTGCTGGTCAACAGCGGCGTGACCCTGCATGAGGGCCACGCACGCCTGGTCGATCCGCACCAGGTAGAGATCAATGGCCAACGCTTTACCGCCAAGCACATCTTGATCGCTACCGGCGGCTGGCCGCAGATTCCGGACATTCCAGGGCGCGAACACGCCATCGGCTCCAATGAAGCGTTCTTCCTCAAAGAGCTGCCCAAACGCGTGCTGGTGGTGGGTGGTGGTTACATTGCGGTTGAGTTCGCCGGCATTTTCCATGGCTTGGGCGCGCGCACCACGCTGCTGTACCGCGGCGACCTGTTCTTGCGCGGCTTCGACGGTTCGGTGCGCAAGCACCTGCATGAAGAGTTGACCAAGCGCGGCCTGGACCTGCAGTTTAATGCCGACATCGAGCGCATCGACAAACAGGCGGACGGCAGCCTCAAGGCCACGCTGAAAGACGGCCGCGAGCTGGAAGCCGATTGCGTGTTCTACGCCACGGGTCGCCGGCCAATGCTCGACAACCTCGGCCTGGAAAACACGGGCGTGAAGTTGGACGAGCGCGGTTTTGTCGAAGTGGATGAGCAGTACCAGACCGCCGACGCATCGATCCTGGCGATTGGCGATGTGATTGGTCGCGTGCAATTGACCCCGGTTGCGCTGGCCGAAGGCATGGCGGTGGCGCGGCGTTTGTTCAAGCCTGAGCAATACCGCCCGGTCGATTACGCGATGATCCCGACGGCGGTGTTCAGCCTGCCGAATATCGGCACTGTCGGCCTGACCGAAGAAGAGGCGAAGAAGAACGGCCACCGTGTGCAACTGTTCGAAAGCCGCTTCAGGCCGATGAAGTTGACGCTGACCGACTGCCAGGAAAAAACCTTGATGAAACTGGTGGTCGACGCCGACACCGACAAGGTGCTGGGTTGCCACATGGTTGGCCCCGACGCTGGCGAAATCATCCAGGGCTTGGCGATCGCGCTCAAGGCTGGCGCGACCAAGCAGCAGTTCGACGAGACCATTGGCGTGCACCCGACGTCGGCGGAAGAGTTCGTCACCATGCGCACGCCTGTCGACGACTGATCAGGTGTCGGGCGTTGCCTCTGGCGCCGTTGCAACGGCGGCCGCCAGGCGCAATGCCTCAATGCTGGCCTGGGCCTTGATCAGGTCCAACTCCAGGGCTTTGTGGGCGTTTTGCTGTTCGGTCAGGGCTTGCTGGCGTGATTGGCTCTCCAGCACTGCCACTCGCAAACGTTCTTGAAGCAGCGTGCGTTCACTTTCAATCAGGCTGACCTGCTGGCTCAACGTGAGCTGCAGCGCTTGGTCTTTGCGGGTTTGCTCCTGCAGCGCGGCCAATTCCTTCGCCGTCACCCGATGCTCGATCAATAGCCGCTCATTGTCGCGGTGCAGCTGGGTGATTTCATCCTGGCGCACCATCGCACTTTGCTGGGCCTGACGGAGTTCTGCCTGTACCTGTTGCAGTTGGCCTTCGTGGCGACGTTGCTCCTGCTCACGCTGCTCTTTGATCGCGTTGCGGTAATGCTCCAGCGCATCGCGCGCGTGCAGGTGCTTTTCTTCCAGCGAGCGAATCTGCTCGTCCTTGTCGTTAATCCTTAATTCGTAATCGCTGCACGCCTGGCTGAGCCCGGCGTTACGGGTTTGCTCGGTCTGCAAGCTGGCGCTGGTGGTGAGCAGGGCCGCGCTTTCTTCGGCCAGCGCCGCGCCTTGAATATCAAATTGCTGCTTGAGCTGGCTGTGCGCGGCTTCCAGCGTTTCTACCTGGGCGAGCAGGGCGGCTTTGTGCTGTTCGAATTGCGCCAAGGCCAGGTCGATGGGCTCCTGCGCCTTTTCTTTCAAGCGCTGCGCCAGCCGCGCCACCAGCTCACCGAGTTCGTCGTCAATCGGCGCTTCGGTGATGGTCAACCGGGTTTCGCTGTCGTCCAGCTCTTTCAAATAGCGGTGAATCGTGGTTTTCGAGCCGGTATTGCCCATTTCGATGCGTACCGCGTCGATGCTGGGGTTTTCGCCACGGGCAATGAGTGCCAGGCGCGCCGTTTGAACCACTGCTTTGTTTATGCCGCCGCGTGCCATGAGGTCTCCGTCGATTTAGTACTGTGTTACGTAGTATGTATATACGTACTATAACACGATTCTAAAAACGTTTAAATTTAGGATTTATCAGATGGGATATTGGCGTATTATCCCGTCTCACTAGCGTTTTAACCGCCGATACACCCGCTGGCAGTACGAATAGGCCCCTTATGAGCGACTTGGACCGTTACCTCAATGCCGCCACCCGCGATAACACGCGGCGCAGTTACCGTGCGGCGATCGAACACTTCGAAGTTAGTTGGGGCGGGTTCCTGCCGGCTACCAGTGACAGCGTGGCGCGCTACCTGGTCGCGCATGCAGGCGTGTTGGCGGTGAACACCTTGAAGCTGCGGCTCTCGGCACTCGCGCAGTGGCACACCAGCCAGGGTTTTCCCGACCCGACCAAGGCGCCGGTGGTGCGCAAAGTGCTCAAGGGCATTCGCGCCGTGCACCCGGCGCGTGAAAAACAAGCCGAGCCTTTGCAGCTCAAGCATCTGGAGCA
Organism: Pseudomonas sp. ICMP 460; assembly: GCF_002723595.1. Taxonomy (NCBI): domain Bacteria; kingdom Pseudomonadati; phylum Pseudomonadota; class Gammaproteobacteria; order Pseudomonadales; family Pseudomonadaceae; genus Pseudomonas; species Pseudomonas sp. ICMP 460. Next base: position 49,211 of record NZ_LKBR01000003.1, on the reverse strand, counting down.
GGTCGTCGGGTTTCTGCAAGAGGATGCAAACGCTGCGCGCGAGGCTGATGATCAGCCGCGCTTGCTACGCGCCAAGCGCGACACTGCGTTAATTCTGCTGGGCTTCTGGCGCGGTTTTCGCAGTGACGAGCTCTGCCGCTTGGCGATTGAGCATGTGCAGGCCACGCCCGGCGCCGGCATCAGCCTGTACTTGCCGCGCAGCAAAAGTGATCGCGAGAATCTCGGCAAAACCTATCAAACCCCGGCGCTGCTGCGCCTGTGCCCGGTGCAGGCGTACAGTGAATGGCTCAGCGCTTCGGCCTTGGTGCGTGGCCCGGTGTTCCGCGCGGTGGACCGTTGGGGCAACCTGGGCGAGGAGGGCTTGCACCCCAACAGCGTGATCCCGTTGCTGCGTCAGGCGTTGGAGCGCGCCGGCATTCCTGCCGATCAATACACCAGTCACTCGCTGCGGCGCGGCTTTGCGAGCTGGGCGCATCGCAGTGGCTGGGACCTCAAGTCGCTGATGAGTTACGTCGGCTGGAGCGACATCAAATCTGCGATGCGCTATGTTGAAGCCGCGCCCTTTCTCGGCATGACCCTGGCCACCCCGGCGCTGATTTGAGTTTTCTTCTATTAATACCGTCACTTGATAGGGAAAACCAATCGTTAGCATCAGGTTTGCCAATGAGCCACCAGCCGAAAGAGTGGGTAGGATTCACCCCATCAACTTCTTAACCCTGACGGAGATTCAACGATGCCTATCATCAACAGCCAAGTAAAACCGTTCAAAGCTACCGCCTACAAAAACGGCAACTTCGTAGACGTGTCGGAAGCTGATCTGAAAGGCAAATGGTCCGTAGTATTTTTCTACCCGGCTGACTTCACCTTCGTTTGCCCAACCGAACTGGAAGACCTGGCTGACAACTACGCCGAATTCCAGAAACTGGGCGTCGAAATCTACAGCGTTTCCACCGACACCCACTTTGCTCACGCTGCCTGGCACAACACTTCGCCAGCCATCGGCAAAATCCAGTACACCATGATCGGCGACCCAACCCTGACCATCTCCCGCAACTTCGACGTACTGATCGAAGAAGCTGGCCTGGCAGACCGCGGTACTTTCGTGATCAACCCGGAAGGTCAGATCAAGATCGTTGAACTGAACGACGGTGGTGTTGGCCGTGACGCTTCCGAGCTGCTGCGCAAAATCAAGGCTGCTCAGTACGTTGCTGCTCACCCAGGCGAAGTCTGCCCAGCCAAGTGGAAAGAAGGCGAGGCCACCTTGGCTCCGTCCCTGGACCTGGTCGGCAAGATCTAAGTCTGTGAACGACCTCAGGGCGGATTTTGCCGCACCTTAAGTAAGCTGCACCGCCCTCAAAACGCCTGGGCGAGTTTCGCTCGGGCGTTTTTTTGTCTGCAATAAATCGAATTAATAGGAAATCGCCCGTATGTTGGACGCCAATCTTAAAGCTCAGTTGAAGTCATACCTGGAACGGGTCACCCAGCCGATCGAGATCATCGCGTCCCTCGACGACGGTGCGAAATCCCAGGAAATGCTGGCCCTTTTGCAAGATGTAGCCAGCCTCTCCACGCTGATTACCCTGAAAAGCGATGGCGATGATGCGCGCAAGCCTTCGTTCTCCCTCAACCGCCCAGGTGCCGCTATCAACCTGCGTTTTGCCGGCATCCCTATGGGGCATGAATTCACTTCGCTGGTGTTGGCCCTGCTGCAAGTCGGTGGCCACCCGTCGAAGGCGAGTGTCGAGGTGATTGAACAAATCCGCGCACTCAAAGGCGAGTTCAGCTTCGAGACTTACTTCTCGCTGTCCTGCCAGAACTGCCCGGACGTGGTCCAGGCGCTAAACCTGATGGCCGTGCTTAACCCGAACATCCGCCACGTTGCCATCGACGGCGCGCTGTTCCAGGCCGAAGTTGATGAGCGCCAAGTCATGGCGGTGCCCAGCGTTTACCTCAACGGTGTGAATTTTGGCCAGGGCCGCATGGGCCTGGAAGAAATCCTCGCCAAGCTCGACACCAGCGGTATCGAAAAAGCCGCCGAAAAAATCAGCGCCAAAGACGCGTTTGATGTGCTGGTCGTCGGCGGTGGCCCAGCGGGCGCTACCGCCGCGATCTACGCAGCACGTAAAGGCATCCGCACCGGTGTGGCCGCAGAGCGTTTTGGCGGGCAAGTGCTGGACACCATGTCCATCGAAAACTTCATTTCCGTACAGGAAACCGAAGGGCCGAAACTGGTCAGCGCGCTGGAAGCTCACGTGCGTCAGTACGACGTCGACATCATGAACCTGCAGCGTGCAAGCAGCCTGGTGCCGGCAAAAAATCCCGGCGAGCTGCACGAGATTCGGTTTGAAAGCGGCGCGACGCTCAAGTCCAAGACGTTGATTTTGGCGACCGGCGCACGCTGGCGCGAAATGGGTGTGCCGGGCGAGCAGGAATACAAAGCCAAAGGCGTGTGCTTCTGCCCGCACTGTGATGGCCCGCTGTTCAAAGGCAAGCGCGTAGCAGTGATCGGCGGCGGTAACTCCGGCGTTGAAGCGGCCATCGACTTGGCCGGTATCGTCAGCCATGTGACCTTGCTTGAGTTCGACAGCAAGTTGCGCGCCGACGCCGTGCTGCAACGCAAGCTTCACAGCCTGCCTAACGTTGACGTGATCACCAGTGCGTTGACCAGTGAAGTCAAAGGCGATGGCCAAAAAGTCACCGGCTTGGCGTACAAGGACCGCGACAGCGGCGAGTTCAACACCATCGACCTGGAAGGTATCTTTGTGCAGATTGGTTTGCTGCCCAACACCGACTGGCTCAAAGGCACTGTAGAACTGACGCCGCGTGGCGAGATCATTGTCGATGCGCGTGGCGAGACGTCGCTGCCAGGTGTATTCGCCGCCGGTGACGTGACCACGGTGCCGTACAAGCAGATCGTCATCGCGATAGGCGAGGGCGCCAAAGCTTCGCTGAGTGCCTTCGATCACCTGATCCGCACGTCTGCGCCAGCGTAAATATTGCTGCGTAAATGAAAAAACCCCATGAGTGATCATGGGTTTTTTTTGTAAGCGCGACGTTTACATCGGCGCCGGCTGAATGATCTCAACCCAGTACGCGTCCGGGTCTTTGATGAACGCCAGGCTTTTCATGCGGCCATCGGTCAGGCGCTTCTGGAAATCACAGCCCAAGGCTTCGAAGCGTTCGCACGCCGCCACAATATCCGGCACCGAAATGCAGATATGGCCAAAGCCACGCGGGTCAGTGTTGCCATTGTGATAGGCAAAGTCAGCATCGTTTTCGGTGCCGTGGTTGTGGGTCAATTCGAGAATGCCCGGGATCGACTTCATCCACTGGGTGCGTGCGGCGGCGTCGGCCGGGATCTGCGCCTTGTCTACCAGGGCCAGGAAGTACAGGCTGAATTCGGCTTCGGCGAAGTCGCGCTTTTCAACCAGAGAAAAACCCAGCACGCGGGTGTAGAAATCCAGCGATTTGGTAATGTCCTTGACCCGCAGCATCGTGTGGTTGAACACAAAGTTGGCGGTGGCGGTGTCAGGTTGGGCGGTAACGCCCGGAAAAGTGTTGAGATCGTGCAGGCTCATGGGCCCTCCAGAAAAAATCGGGCAAACGCCGCGTGCAGTGATAAGAGCGTTCCATTGGCGTGCGGCAAGCATCCATGCGGGCGAACCATGATACGCAAGGCCCGCCTGTTGCGCCAAACGAAAAAGGGCACGCCGCACTTGCGAGGTGCGTGCGGCTGGCCGCAAACTTTGGCGCTTGAACCTTGGGTGTTTTTCGTCATGAGCAAATTGCGTAAACCGCTGTTGAGCGCGTTGTGTTTACTGTTGGGCAGCCCGTTGGTGCTGGCTGCCGACCCGGAAATTCATTGGCCCGATGGCTGGCAAGTCGAAGCAGTGCAACCCGATGGCGAGCCGCCCAAAACAGCTCAGGCCGTGTCGCGGCAGCGCGCGATCAAGAATGATGAAGATGGCAACACCTTGATGGTCATCGAGTTGACCGGTACACCGATTGAAGCCGGGCACACCGTTAATCTTCAAGGTGTATTGCTGGAAATGCGTAAATCCATCCAGAAGGATTTTGCGCAAGGCGGTTATCAAAGCGTGTGCAGCAAGATGCACCCTGCAACATTGAGCCGTCTTGAGGCGTTGGAAACTACCTGTGTGATTACCGAGAACGGAAGACACGTATTGTCACAAACATTGGTGGGCGCAGTGGATGCCGATAAAGCGTATGTTTTTTCATACGCTGGCCAAGCGCAAGCATACGATGCGAGCAAGGACGAAGTGAGTTCGGTGCGCGACAGCCTGAAACTTTGAAGGTGTTACCCGGCTGGATGTTTCACCGTATGAAATATTAGTTAAGTCAGGTTTCAATTCGCTTAACAAAAAGCCCCGACCTGCGGGGCTTTTTTGTTAGTGCGTGCTGATCAGCCGCGCAGCCAGGATTCGACAGTGGCGGCGCCGTGCTGTTCTTTCCAGGCTTTCAGGCCGCGGTGGTTGCCGCCCTTGGTCTCGATCAATTCGCCGGTGTGCGGGTTGTGGTAAACCTTGACCACGCGCGCGCGACGCTGTTTCGGTGCGGCGGCAACAGCGGTGCCGGCCTTGCCGTGGTTAGGGTCAAGGATCGAAATGATCTCGCGCAGGCCTTTGCCGTAGTGCTTCATCAAGCCTTGCAGCTTTTCTTCAAATTCGATTTCTTTCTTCAGGCCAGCGTCGTTCTTCAGGGATTCCAGCTGGGCCAGCTGCTCTTGAAGGGCTTTTTCTGCTGCGCGAAATTCGGCGAGTCTGGACAAAATCTTTACTCCAATAGTGTAGTTTGCTGGTATCAACTGCAGATAAAGCGATAAGCCAAGGGCTGTAAGGCAACTCAAAGAAAGTGGCCCTTCTGCGAGTTAAGCACCGGCTGGAAAAATTGTAGTAGTTAATGCCTCACGAGTAAATCACGGCGGTTGCCTAAATAATAATATTTCATCGGGCGTGGTACAGGGCTATTCAGTGGCTGGCCAGCGACTTAATAAACTCGTCGGCGGGTAACGGTCGACCGAACAGGTAACCCTGCAGGAAGTCCACACCCTGTGCGGCGAGGTATTCGCACTGCTCGGCTGTTTCCACGCCCTCGGCCACGGTGCGCAGCGCCAGCTTGCCGGAGAGTTCGATGATGCTGTCCAGAATATGCCGCGAGAGTGCATCGGCGCCGATCATGGCGACAAAGCTTTGATCGATTTTCAAGTAATCCACATTAAAGTTACGCAAGTAACCCAGGCTGGAATGGCCAGTGCCGAAGTCGTCGAGGGCAATCATCACGCCCAGTTGATGCAGGGCATCGAACAGGCGACGGGTGATGTCGGTAGGCTCAATCAGCTCGCGCTCGGTTAACTCCAGCACTAACGTGACTTGGCCAGGCGCGAAGGCGGCGAGAAATTCCCGGCAGTCTTGCACCAGGTCCAGGTCCAGGCAGTGGCGGGCAGTGATATTCACCGCAACATGAAAACCAGGGCGCAAGTGCCCGACGTGGGGGGCGAGGTGCGCCGCGGTTTGGCGCATCAAGGCACGGGTCATCGGCACGATCAAACCGCAATGCTCGGCCAGCGGAATAAACAGGTCCGGGCGCACCAGGCCTTCCTTCGGGTGCTGCCAGCGCATCAACACTTCACAGCCCGCCCATTCAAGGCTATCGCCGCGCACCACGGGCTGGTAATACGCGATGAATTCGTTGGCGCCCAGCGCGCGCTGCAATTCATGCGTCGGCGCGCTGGAACGCTTTTGCAGCCACCACGCAAGGACGCCGGCGAGTACGCCAAAAAACACCACCAAGCCAAACAGTGCCGGGTAACGCGCCGCCATATACCGCCACACTTCACCGGCTGGCATACCGGCATCCACGCTGTACGGATAGTGCCCGGACTGCAGGTGATGGTGCGCCACCGCAAACGCCGGCACCGCTGAGGTATGCACCTTGCCGTCGGCGTCCAGCCAGTTTGGCCCTACTTGCAGGGTCAACTGCGCGTAACGGCTGATCAGGCGCAACGTATTGGTCAAGTGGTAGCCGTCAACCGATGCAAACGCAGCCTTGTCGCCGTCGACCAAGCGGTACACCAGCAGCGCAGTGTCCGGGGTCACCGGGTTGCCATTCATTAACCACAGCCTGCCGTCAACGTAGTCATTCGGGTTGACCGCCGAGAGATGGCTATCACCGAACAGCGAGGTGCAATACATGTTTTTTTGCCAGGACAAGGTGGTTGCGCGCACAAACGGTCGGCGCGTGACCTGCTCACGCAGCGCCAGTTGCGCAGCGTTGTCACAAGGCTGGCCGGCCAACGGCAGCAAGGCCTGAGCGGCGAGGGCGGTGTTGTCGAGCATCAGGTCAAACTGGCGCACAGCCTCTTGGGCGGTGTGCGCGGTGCTTTGTTGCAGGGTGCGTTCGGCTTGCCAGTGCAGGCTGACCACGCCCAACACAATCGGCAGCAGGCCGCTGAGTGCAGTGATCACATAGCGGGTCGCGCGCTTTCGCGGGCCGTTGACAGTCAGGGGCATGTGAGGAACGGCCTGTTGCAAGTTGGAGGGGCGACGCGGGTTTATGCTGATGATAGAGGGCCAGGGCGAAATAATCTCGCTGTACCTGGCCGTTCGGCCAGTACGGCATCGCTAGAAGTCGAGACTTTGCGCCAATTGAATAAACGCCAGCGTCGCCGGTGTTGACTGGCGTTTATCCAACACCGCCAAGCCGATATCACGGGTCACGGGCGGTGAAAGGGCGCGCACTTGGTAGCGTGGGTCCGGCGTCTGCGGCAACGAGGCCTGTGCCACCACGCTGACGCCATCGCCCCGGCTCACCGCCTCCACGGTGCTGAGCAGTTGCGAGCAGCGGTAGCGCACATTCGGCGTCAGCCGCGCGGCACTGAATAACCGTGAAACCAGCTCCAGCGACCCCGCTTCGGTGAGTATGAACGGGCCATCACACAGCGCCTGCAACGCCACGCAAGGCTGGCTCGCCAGCGGGTGCGCCGCCGGCAGCAGGGCGACCATCTGGTCTTTAAACAGCGCAAACGTATCAAAGCGTTCCTGTTCCAGCACCACAAACCCGACGTCGATCCGCCGCTCGTCCAGCCATTGGATCACTTGGCGGTCGGGGCCTTCGTCAACATGCACCTCAATGCCTGGGTGCTCCAGCCGAAACTGCTTGAGAATGCGCGGCAGCAAACGATTGGACGACGTGGGGCCGAAAGAGCCGACGCGCAACGTGCCACGCTTCATGCCGCGGGCATCGGAGGCCTCTTGCTGCAGCGTGTTGACCACGCCGAGCACCGTGCGTGCGCGCATCAGCAGTTGTTGGCCGATGTCACTCAGTTCGACCTGTGACTGATGGCGCCGAAACAACTCGACGCCCAATTCCTGTTCAAGCGCCTTGATCGAATGCGACACCGCCGACTGGCTGATACCCAAACGGTGGGCGGCGCTGGTGAAGCCTTGCAGCTCCGCGACGCGCGAGAAGATTTCAAGCTGTGTGAGGGTCATGAGTATTTACTCATTTTACGATGAGATGTCATTACTTGCAGGATACCCCAATCCTGATCCGCAAAGAGCGCAACTGATGATGCCTTCCGCCGACCGCCTGACCTACCTGAAGCTCGCCGTTGTCAGCATGATTTGGGGCACCACCTTCGTCGCGGGCCGCTACCTGGCCGCTGAGGTTGACCCGCTGCTGGCGGCAACAATGCGCTTTGTACTGGCCAGCGTGGCGCTGCTGATGTTCATGGCTTTTACACGCGTGCGCCTGGTTAGGCCCCGCGCAGGCGAATGTTTGCAATTGGCAATCCTGGGTTTTTTCGGCATCTTTTTTTACAACGTGTGCTTCTTTTATGGCCTGCATTACATCAATGCGTCGCGTGCTTCGCTGATTGTGGCCTTGAACCCGGCGGTCATCGGCCTGGCGTCGTGGCTGCTGTTCAAGGAGCGTCTCGGCGCAGCCAAATGCCTGGGCATTGCCTTGTGCCTCGGCGGCGCGGGGGCGGTGATTGTCAGCCGTAACCCGCAGTTGTTGCAGGGCGCCGACACGGCCTGGGTCGGCGACCTGCTGATTCTCGGCTGCGTGCTGGGGTGGGGCGTCTACTCCGTGTGTTCGCGTGGCCTGAACCACAGCTTGGGGCCATTGCAGACGGTAACCTGGTCGATAATGTTGGGCACGGCGATGCTGACGGCCACCACGCTCGTCACCGGCAAACTCACCGTGAGCGCTGTGAGTGCGCTGCACTGGCCGCAACTGCTGAGCTTGCTCTACCTCGGCGTTGTGGGTTCGGCACTGGCCTATATCGCCTGGTACGACGGCATTCGCCGGATCGGCGCCACCCGTGCTGGCGTATTCATCGCGCTTAACCCGCTGACGGCGGTGGTCTGCGGCGCGTTACTGCTCGGCGAACACCTCAGCCTGCCCATGCTGCTGGGCGGGGCGGTGATTCTGCTCGGCATTTATCTGTGCAACAAACCCCTTGCGCAGCCCAAGCCATTGGGGCTTTGATAAGAGGGCTTACAAACACGGTTACGCTGTGTAGAATCGGTTTACGCATACAAGAATATGACTTGCGCTCACGCAAGCCTCGGCCGTCAGAGACTGATGTAACCATGAAGCTACTCGGCTCCCCCCTTATCTTCGGTGACTTCCTCGCCCGCAGCGTGCGCGGGCTCTCATGTGCACCGCCCTGCGACCTCATCCTTGCTCGCACATAACGATTTGTTACTGACAAGAATGATGAGGTGCCGAAAATGGCCGACCAATACGAAAACCCAATGGGCCTGATGGGCTTTGAATTTATCGAATTCGCATCGCCAACCCCAGGCATTCTGGAGCCGATCTTCGAGATCATGGGCTTCAGCAAAGTTGCCAGCCACCGCTCCAAGAACGTGCACCTGTACCGCCAGGGCGAGATCAACCTGATCCTCAACAACCAGCCCGGCAGCCTCGCGGCCTACTTTGCCGCCGAACACGGCCCGTCGGTGTGTGGCATGGCGTTTCGCGTCAAAGACTCGCAACAGGCCTACAACCGTGCCTTGGAACTCGGCGCCCAGCCGATCCATATCGAAACCGGCCCGATGGAACTCAACCTGCCGGCGATCAAAGGCATCGGCGGCGCGCCGTTGTACCTGATCGACCGTTTCGGTGAAGGCAGCTCGATCTATGACATCGACTTCGTGTTCCTCAAAGGCGTGGAGCGCAACCCGGTCGGTGCGGGCCTCAAGGTTATCGACCACCTGACCCACAACGTGTACCGCGGGCGCATGGCTTACTGGGCCAACTTCTACGAGAAGCTGTTCAACTTCCGTGAAGCGCGTTACTTCGACATCAAGGGCGAGTACACCGGCCTGACCTCCAAGGCCATGAGCGCGCCGGACGGCATGATCCGTATCCCGCTGAACGAAGAATCGTCCAAGGGCGCGGGCCAGATCGAAGAGTTCCTGATGCAGTTCAATGGCGAGGGCATCCAGCACGTAGCGTTCCTCACCGACGACCTGATCAAAACGTGGGACGCGCTGAAAAACATCGGCATGCGCTTCATGACCGCGCCGCCTGCGACTTACTACGAAATGCTCGAAGGCCGCCTGCCGAATCACGCTGAGCCGGTTGACCAACTGCAAGCGCGGGGCATTCTGCTTGACGGTTCTTCGATTGAAGGCGACAGGCGCCTGCTGCTGCAGATCTTCTCGGAAACCCTGATGGGCCCGGTGTTCTTCGAATTCATCCAGCGCAAGGGCGATGACGGCTTCGGCGAGGGTAACTTCAAGGCACTGTTCGAGTCGATCGAGCGTGACCAGGTGCGTCGCGGTGTATTGACCGCCGACTGACCCAAAAAAAGCCCGACCGAGTGTAATCTCGGCCGGGCTTTTTATTGCCTGCGCATCAGGCCCTGCGTTGGCGCATCAGGTGCTTGAAGCCTTCATACACCAGTACCAACACCGCCAGCCAGATCGGGATGTAGGTCAGCCATTGCCCAGGCTGGATGCCTTCGCCCAGCAATAGCGCCACCCCCAGCAGCAACACCGGCTCCACATAGCTCAGCAACCCGAACAGGCTGAAGGGCAACAACCGGCTGGCAACGATGTAGCTCACCAACGCCGAGGCACTGATCACACCCAGCAGCGGAATCAGCGCATACAACTTCGCGTGAGCATCAAATACCGCATAGCCCTGTTCACCGCTCTGCACAAACCACCACGCCACCGGCAGCATCAACGCCATGTCCAGCCACAAGCCGCCCAAGTGATCGGTGGTCAAGTATTTGCGCACCACAAAATAAACCGGGTAACCGATGATCACCACCAGCGTTGCCCAAGAGAATCCGCCAGCCTGGTACAACTCGTTCAATACACCGAGCGCTGCAAAAAATACGGCTATCTGTTGCAAGCGCGACAGGCGCTCGCCGTACACCAGGCGCCCGGTCAGAACCATCGTCAATGGCAACAGAAAGTAGCCCAACGACACCTCCAGGCTGCGCCCATTCAGCGGCGCCCACATGAACAACCACAACTGCGTACCGACCAAGGCTGACGACAACAGCACGCCGCCGATCAACCGCGGCTTGCTCGCCAACAGCCGCAGCAACTCCCACACGCGCCGCCATTCGCCGCTGACCAGCATAAATACGCTCATGCATGGCACGGTGAGCAGCATGCGCCAACCGAAAATTTCCAGACCGCTCAAGGGCGTGAGCAACGAGGTGAAGTAATACATCACGGCAAACAACACCGAGGCCAACACCGATAAAACAACACCTTTAGACACACTGTCCTCGCGAAAACCGATTGATAAAAACAGGGGGGATTTCAGCGAGGGATTATGGTGCTTTTAGCGGAAAAACGTTTGCGCTTTTTGGGCAAATTCTGTGGAGAGCCAGCTCTCCACAGACGCGTGGTTGATCGGTGACTAACGGGCAACGCGCCCCGAGACAAAGTGGCTGACGTCATTAAAGCCCGGTGTGGAGGAATGGCCCGGCGTGACCAGCGAGTCGATAAACGCTTCATCCTCAGCGCTGATGTTCACCTCCAGCGCCCCGGTGTAGGCATCCCACTGCGCCTCGGTACGCGGCCCGACAATCGCCGAGCTCACCGCCGAATTATTCAGCACCCAGGCAATCGCAAACTCGACGATCCCCACGCCACGCCCTTGCGTGTACTGCTGAATCTGCTGGGCGATGCGCAGCGATTCCATGCGCCATTCGGTTTCCAGAATGCGTTTGTCCTGGCGCGCCGCACGGCTGCCGGGCTCGGGTGCGACGTCGGGCGCGTATTTACCGCTGAGTACGCCTCGCGCCAGCGGGCTATACGGCACCACGCCCAAGCCGTAAGCGGCGGCTGCGGTAATTTGCTCGACCTCCGCCTGGCGGTTGACGATGTTATACAGCGGCTGGCTGATGATCGGCTTGTCTACGCCCAAACGTTCGGCCACGCGAATCACTTCGGCGATGCGCCAGCCGCGATAGTTGGACAAGCCCCAGTAGCGAATCTTGCCTTGGCGGATCAGGTCGCCAATCGCCGACACCGTGACTTCCAGCGGCGTGTTGTGGTCTTCACGGTGCAGGTAGTAGATGTCCAGGTAGTCGGTGTCGAGGCGCGCAAGGCTGGCTTCCAGCGCATTGAACAGACGTTTGCGGCTCAGGCCGCTGCGGTTGGGCAAACCGTCGGTAGGGCCAATCGCCACTTTGGACGCCAGCACCCAATCCTCGCGGTGGCGGGCGATGGCCTCGCCGACGATTTCCTCGGAGCGCCCGCCGGTGTACACGTCGGCGGTGTCGATAAAATTGATGCCCTGGTCCCAGGCCTTGTCGATGATGCGCAGCGAGTCTTCAGTGCTGGTCTGTTCGCCAAACATCATGGTGCCCAAGGTCAGCGCGCTGACCTTCAAGCCGGACTGGCCCAATGTGCGGTAAATCATGCAAAGCTCCTTAAGGCAGGCAAACGTGAGTCATGCAATACCAGACTCAAGGGCTCTGGAACAAGCCCTGCGCGCGTTTCTTCATGTGTTCAGAAGGGTCTGGCAACGTTGCTGCAGGAAGCGATGCAGCACTTTTACCCGTTCCGACACTTGCAGGCGGTGAGGGCACATCAGGTTGAACGGCGTGGGCTCGCCTTGCCAATCGGGCAACAGCGGCACCAGCCGTCCGGCCTGAATATCACGGGCGACATCCAGGTTGGCTTTGTAGGCGATACCGTGGCCCGCCAGCGCCCAGCGCCGAACAATTTCGCAACGTAGTTTGATCGGCGAGAAGTGTTTACGCGAGCCGCTGGTACTGCACTCGGACAATGGTTCCCCCATGGAATCGCTGACGCTGTTGAGCAAAATGCATGACCTGGGCACCACGACGTCTCATAGCCAACGGCGGGTGGGCAATGACAACCTGTACCCGGAATCACTGTTTCGGACATGGAAATACTGCCCGCAATGGCCGGCACATGGCTTTGCCAGAATGGACGCCGCGCGAGCCTGGGTAAGGGGCTTCACTGATATAACCAAGAGCATCGGCACAGCCGAATCCGCTTCGTGAACCCGGTCGAATGGTACCGAAGTCGGGATCACAGCCTTGGCTCCTTGCAGTTCAATCTGCTCCCGAATTTTCTCACTGTGATAACCCTTATCAGCAACGAGGGTATTTGCCGCAGGGAGCTTGGAAATCAACGAGGAGGCCTGAGTGCAATCATTGACCTGGCCTCCCGTGATTTCAAACTCGATGGGCAAGCCATAGGCGTCCACCGCCAAGTGAATCTTGCTGGCAGCGCCTGCGCTATGCTGGTGAGCCTTGGTATAGCTGCCATCAATGAAAGCCCACTCCAGGTCGGGCTCCACCACAAGCACTTTGAAGACCTTGAGCCATTTGCCGGCGGCGGACCACGCATTGAAACGTTTATAGACTTTATTCCAGTTTCCGAACGCCTTGGGAAGGTCTCGCCAAGGACATCCCGTGCGCATGCGATACAGCATATTCTCCACGGTCATTCGTAGATAACGCTTGTTGTAGATGGCCTTGTGCAGCAGAGTTTCCCGCAGCTTCGACCAAAGCCCGTCATTGAGCAGTAATCGGGGCATTGCACGCTCGTATCGATGTTAGGTCAGAGCTTCAACGATATGAGCTTGCACCTACAAATCAATCGGTTAGCGCAAAACAGCAACAGGCCCTAGAGGCCATAGAAATAACTTGAAGCAAAATAGAGGCGCGAAGCACCGGCCCGTACTCTATAAATATTAACGCGTTACAAAACGCAGTATTTGAACGTTTTTTTGAATGAAATTAACCTGAAAACCATTGAGGTGAATCATGCAAAACGTACAGTTCGAAGAACTTGAAGAGCGCGTATCGGCCATCTCTGAGGAGAAGGCTATGTATTCTGAAGGCGAAGAGGTCGAGCTGGAAAATTAATTCAGTTACGGTTCTCGGTGAGGGGTTGCTTACTGCAGCCCCTTTCTTTGTGGCAAACATAACTGCGAGCCTAATATGAATACCAACACCAAGCCTCTCATTAAGCGATCACATCACATCATACGGGCTGAGGACGGTGATATTTGCATCGGAGAGATCCCGGGGGTATCTAAGATCATTGTTGCACCGCCAGATTGGGTGAAAGAGGTTCTTGAGAAATTGGATGGCACCCGCACAGTACCGCGTATTGCCAAAGAATTAGGGCACCAGGGTGTTGAGGTGACAGAGGATGATCTCACTGGTTTTATTGCAACGCTTCATGAGATGAATTTGCTGGAGGATAATGCGTATTTTTCCAGTGCATTGACCAGTGAAGAAGTCGAGCGATACGATCGGCAAATGCTGCAATTCTCGCTCATGGATAAGGGGCATGTGCATTCTCAAGTTTATCAGGAGCGCCTAAAGTCCAGCACTGTCGTTATGTTCGGCATGGGAGGCTGGGGAACTTGGTGCTCTCTGTTGCTCGCACTGGCCGGTATTGGAAAGCTGCGCTTGGTTGACGGCGATGATGTCGAATTATCCAACATAAATCGACAAGTGCTTTACACAACTTCAGATGTTGGAAAAGAAAAAGTTATAGCGGCCAAAGAAAGAATTTACGAGTATAACCCTAATGTAAAAGTAGAAACATTCTGTGAGTTTGCTGCCCCAGATCCAAAGCAAATTAGCAAGCTGTTAGAGGGTGTGGATTTCATCGTGCTTGCATGGGCAAGCTTGGGTTATTACCGAAAGCACACACCGGAGGAAATGATCCACACCCTGGCTAAGGAGCGTGGAATTCCGGTAATGGAACTAGGAGGAGATCCGCTTGAAATATCCATTGGGCCATTATTCCTAAATGATGGGTCGCACAAATCTTTCGAAGATGTAAAGCAATCTGCGCGACAAACGTATTACAGTAAAAAAGCCAATATTGAGAAATTCCAGCGGGCTCGGCTGAAACACGATTTTTTGGATGGAGATCGGACTGTTAATGCCTGGCAAAGTGCGCCCTCTTTGTCGGCAATGGCTGGGTTGGCATGTGATCAAATCGTTAAGTGCATTACTGGCTACGATCGACCAGCGGTAGTAGGAAAGAGGATTTATCTATCAATGCAAACTCTAAATAAACGAGAAGAGATCGTTTTCGAACATGAATAAAGCATCAAGGTCTTTTAGAGAATACGGTTATTGTTCAATCGATCTGTCTTCATGTTTCCCGGATCTTGTGCGCGGGTGTAAAAACGCTTGCGATGGTATCGAGGAACAAGATTGGACCTACATCATCCGCAATTCTACTGAAGAAGTTGATCTGCCGTACAGTGTGTCCCCCTTACGCTTAAAGCACGTTAAAGCCGACGCACTTAAAGTTTACCACGAAGGAGGTTTTGCTTTTAGTTTTCGGCGATTGACAGCGTTAGAGGGTGTGCCGATTCATCCAGCTATGAAACTCTTCGACGATTATCTTATGAGAGAAGACTTCCTGAGCTTTTTGTCGACGCTCTCGGGGCGATCAATCGGAGCGATGGAAGTTCGCTACATTAATCGTTTTGATCAAGGTGATTTCTTAACAACTCATTGTGATCCAGGCTCAAATCTCGGAATAGCATTAAACCTCACGTCGCAGTGGAACCTGAATTTCGGCGGGTTAACTTTTATTTTGAACGAAACACGATCCTCAGTTCATGACACATTAACGCCTTCTTATGGTCGGCTATTTGTATTCGATACTTCGCAGCGAAAAGTCCCGCATTTTGTATCGATGGTAACGGCGTCTCCCGCTCAAAACCGGATCGCCCTCATTGCTCGTTATGGTTAATTTGATAATGTCGCCATTTCAAAAAAGTTTGCTTCTTATAGCAGTCATGGCCCTAATTTGGGGCGCTGGCTTGCCGGTGTCCAAAATAGGTGTTCAGACTCTGGGCGCTTGGCCATTCCGATTAGCATGCGCTTTTATCAGTGTTCTTTTCCTCTACGCAATATTTTGGAAGCCCGTGAATGATCTCAGCATAACTTTAGACGCTATGCTTTATCTAAAGCTCTTCATTATCGCAGTTCCAAATGTTTTCCTTGTCCCAATTTTAAACAATATAGCATTGGAGCGCCTAAGTATTTCCGACTCAACTTCTCTAATCTATACAATGCCTTGCTTTACCTCTTTTTTTGTGATGATACTCAATCGGAAATTCAATAGTTTCTCTATTGCTTCGCTGACGTTCTGCTCAATAGGAGTCTGGTTGATTATCGGAAGCTTTCAATTTTCTTCAAGCCACTTAATCATCCTGTCAAGCGCCGTCTCTTGGTCGATCGGCTCCATAATCGCACAGAGATTAGAGACTGATATAGATTTCCGGGTGAAAGTATTTTGGCAGGTAACCTTCGGCTGCTTTTGCGTCTTCTTGGTGTCTCCGCTATTTTTAGATTGGCCCACCGAAATTATGGAGTTTTCTGGAAACTTGTCATTGTCTGCTGCTGCGTCGATTTTATTTATGGGGGTTTTTGGCGGTGCGGTCGTTTTTTATATCTGGTTCTATCTAATCAAGCTTCAAAGTGCCGAATACGCTAGCTACGCGACTTTATTTTCACCTATCATTTCTGTTGTATTAGCCATGACCTACTTTGGCGAAAAACCTTCAGCTAGTACAATTATTGGTTTTGTTTTCATTCTTATAAGTGCATTAATCGTGAACATCTTGCGGCCTGCATGGGTTTCACGGACCCATCGGGAGACAACATGACTAATTCTGATGAAGTCATTGGACGAATCAACCAGCACTTTGAGAAAGATTACCAGTTACGCCATGCGGTGAGGCTAGCCGAGTGGGATCAATCACTTCATGTGAAAGCTGCGTCACTAGCTGCGCGCACTCAGTCGGTGGCAACCCTAAACGCTTTACGTCGAGATAATCTGGTCGAGTTGATGGAGTCGTGCGATTTGCCTGCCGCACTTCGATGTGCGGCAACACGCGACCAGTCGTGCCTTAGGGAGGTAGATCGGTACCTGCGCTGTCATCTTACGGTACCCGCTGAACTGCAGGACCGCAAGACCCGAGCAACGTCCAGAGCTGAGAGTCTCTGGGCGGATTGTAGATCGAGGAATGATTGGGAGAGTTATGCTCCAGCTTTATCAGCTGTTGTTGAGGTCATCCGATTAGAAGCCCAGCATCGCGCAGAGGCTACCGGCTTGGAGCTTTACGACAGTTTGCTGGATATTCATGAGCCTGGCCTTCGCATAGCTCAACTAAAGCCTGCTTTTGAGGAGTTGAAGGTATGGGCAATTGATATTCTCGCCAACTCTAAACCAGCTTCGACAGTAGCCGCTCAGCGCCGACTTCTTACGATCGATGACAAGGAAAAGCTTTTCTTAAATATTTCATGTGTTTTTGGGTTTGACCTCACAAGAGGTCGGATAGATTTTGGAGAGCATCCGTTTTGTGCCGGCGTGCCTGAGGATACACGGCTCATACTAAAAAAAGACTCTTCGATTCTTGATGGGCTGCTTGAGGTCATCCATGAAACGGGGCATGCATGTTATGAACAGAACCTGCCGACCTCCCCCCGTGGGCACCCGATCAACCTGCCTCGCTCAGTAGGCGTGCATGAGTCTCAGAGCCTTTTTTTCGAAAATATGATCGGCCGGCATCCCGCATTTTTGAATTACTTATCGAGAACTTTATCGGACAAGCACCAATTTCCGATTTCAGCTGATGAACTTAACTTCTACTACAACCAAACTCGCCTTGGACTTATAAGAATTGAGGCGGATGAGATATCTTATATTCTCCATATAATTTTACGCTTTGAGCTAGAACTAAAACTAATAAACGGCGAAATTGAAGTGTCTGATCTTCCAGAATGTTGGAACATATTAAGTGTTGATTATTTGGGGCTATCTCCGGGCAACGATTTTCGGCTTGGTTGCATGCAAGATATTCATTGGTCTCTCGGTCTTTTTGGGTATTTTCCTTGTTATGTCTTAGGCCAAGTCTACGCTGCACATCTGTTTCACCAGTTCACCGCCACTCACCAAGACTATTCAAGCGATTTCTGCAGTGGCAACATACGTCCTGCGTTTGACTGGTTAAAGGAACATATCTGGAGCCGTGGTAGCTGTGACGAGGTACTTAGCGTCTTTATGAGTAGTGAAAAAGCATTAGACACAAAGTTTTTAAGGCGTCTTTTAGAAAACCGTTACAAGACATAGGGGCGACACCGTATTGAAAGGTCCGGTGTTGTACTCAGTTTCTGCGGCCACCGAGTATACAAAATGATAGCGGCGCATGGCGCCTAAAAATCAACCTTTTGAATTGGGCGCGATCGGTAGGCCAAGCCTCCTGAGCGTGGTTCCACGCCCCGACGCCAGAGCCCATTCACCGACGTTCATTCGATCAACCGCTGCAATATACGCGGCGCAGGTCGACAGGCTCCAATCAACAGGGGAGCTAACCCCAGGTTGCTCACGCGCGAGCCAGATGCCAGTTCTCAAGATAAAACTGTAGTTGCTTTCCCGAGTGCGCAAGATAACTTCGACGTAAAGCTCTGGGGCGCTTTAGAAGGTGACGCGGAGCGCCACGGGATGCATTCCCACGCAGAGCGTGGGAACGATCAGCGCGCTATCAGCGTGTCAGGCTTTAAGGGTGCGCGTCATGCGCAGCGCGAGCGCGCTGCCGGCGACGATAACGGCGGCCAGCAAGTACAACGCAATGTCCGTCGAGCCGGTGGCATCTTTCACAAACCCGACGATATACGGGCTGAGAAAACCCGCCATCTGGCCCATCGAGTTAATCAACGCCAAACCACCCGCCGCCGCGCCGGCACTCAGCATCGCGGTCGGCACCGGCCAAAACATCGGCAGGCCGGTAAGGGCGCCCATGGTGGCGATGGTCAGGCCAAGTATTGCAATCGCCGGCGTGGTCGCAAAGTTCACCGCGATCACCAGACCGACAGCGCCCATCAACATCGGCACCACCAAATGCCAGCGCCGTTCTTTGCGCAAATCAGCCGAGCGCCCGACCAGCAACATAAACACCGCCGCCAGCAGATAAGGAATCGCGCTGAGCCAGCCAATCACCAGGTTATCGCTGAACCCGAGGTTCTTGATGATCGACGGCAGCCAAAAGTTGATCGCGTACACACCACTCTGGATACAGAAGTAAATCAGGCCGAACGCCCAGATTGCCGGGTTCTTGAACACCTCGGCCAGCGAGTCGGTGGTGGTTTTGGGTTTGTTCGCCAAATCCGTCGCCTGGTCAGCCTCCAGCACCGCGCGCTCGTGGGGTTTGAGCCACTTGGCGTGAGCAAAGCTGTCGCTGAGCAGGAAGTAGGCAAGGGCGCCGAGGATCACAGTCGGAATGCCTTGCAGCAAAAACATCCATTGCCAGCCCGCCAAACCACCTTGGCCAGCCGCGAAATGGGTGAGAATCCAGCCGGAAAACGGGCTGCCGAGCAAACCGGACACCGGGATCGCCGACATGAACAACGCCATGATCCGCCCACGGCGAAAGGTCGGGAACCATTGCGAAAGGTACAGCACCACGCCAGGGAAGAAGCCGGCTTCAGCCGCACCGGTGAACAAACGCAGGGTGTAGAAGTGCGTTGGCGTGGTGACGAACAGCAGGCAGGTCGACAGCGTGCCCCACACGATCATCATCAACGCGATCCAGCGCCGCGGGCCGAATTTAGTCAGTGCCAAGTTGCTCGGCACGCCGCACAGCACATAGCCGATAAAGAAGATCCCGGCACCGAGGCCGTACACCGTTTCACTGAATTTCAACGCGTCAAGCATCTGCAACTTGGCGAAGCCAACGTTCACCCGGTCGAGGTAGTTGAACAGGTAGCAGATGAAAATGAAGGGGATCAGGCGCAGGGTTACGCGCTTGTAGATGGCGTTTTTATCGTCATCGGTGGCCAGTGGGGCAGCGGCGCTCTGTGACATGGCATTCTCTCTTTATTATGATTTTTCGCGACGCGAGGGTAACGTTGATCGCCTAACGAGTCTCGGCCACCCGGCGGGCTGCTGTCTTTGTGCTTGCGCACAGTCAAGCAGGCTTTGCGCTGTGCCTATGACCAACCACGCCTTTCAAGGAAGTTAGCCCCATGTTCGAGCTGGATCATGACCTGGCGCAGGATATTGTCGATCGCACCATGGCCATCCTGCCCTATAACGTCAACGTCATGGACAGTCAGGGGCTGATTCTCGGCAGTGGCGAGCCAGAGCGCATCAACACCCGCCATGAAGGCGCGCAATTGGTGCTGGCCAACGGGCGCGTGGTGGAGATTGACGGGCAAACCGCCAAGCACCTTAAAGGTGTGCAACCGGGCATCAACCTGCCGCTGATGCACGATCAACGCTTGATCGGCGTGCTCGGCATTACCGGCGAACCCGAGCTGTTGCGCACTTACGCTGAGCTGGTGCGCATGACCGCCGAAATGCTCGTCAGCCATCGCCATCAGCAAGCCGAACAGCAATGGCGGCGCCAGCGTTGCGATGACCTGCTGGCCTTGCTGCTGGCGGAAACCGGCGATTCGCCGCGCTTGGTCGATGAGGCCCAGCAACTCGGGCTTAAACCGCAAATGCCACGTACGCCGTATCTGTTTGAACTGGGCGTGGGCCAGTCGGCAGAGGCGTTAAGCGCGTGGCTGACCAGCCGTTACCCGGACAGTTGGTGTGTCAGCTCCGCGCAATTCTCGCTGTTGTGGTGCCGGCCCGCTGCGGTAGCGGTGGACAACCCCAAACTGCTGGAAAAACTCCAGGGGCTGGGCTGGAATATCTTGCGCGTGGCGGTTGGTGGGCAGGCCGACGGTCTGGCAGGCTTACGCCGCTGTTATCGGCGTGTCGGCGACTTGCTGGCCTACGGGCGCGATGTGTTGCCCCACTCACGCCTGCTCACGCTCACTCGCTACCGCTTGCCCGTAATGCTTTGGCGTCATCGCAACGACGATGCCCTGGATGAATTGCTCAGCCCCTTGCGCAAGGTGTTGGCCAAGGACAGCAATGGGCAATTGCAAGCGACGCTGCGCAGTTGGTGCGAACACGACGGCCAAAGCCAAGCGTGTGCGGATGCGTTGGGCATCCACCGCAACAGCCTGCGCTACCGCATGGAAAGGATTGCCGAGCTGAGTGGCGTCGACCCGTTAACCCTCGACGGCATGCTCGCGCTGTACCTTGGCGTGCAGTTGCTGCCGCAGGGTTTGTCGGAATGAACAACAAACCTTGCTGGCACTTGTGCATTGGACCGGCGTTATTGGCGCAACCAACTGGCAGCATGGGCGTTATAAAAACCGGAGAAAGCCCATGAAAATCATCATCGCCCCTGACTCGTTCAAGGACAGCCTGAGCGCCGAAGGCGTCGCCCAGGCTATCGCCGAAGGGTTGGCGCAGGTGTGGCCGGATGCACAATTGATCGAGTGCCCGATGGCGGACGGCGGTGAGGGTACGGTGGAATCGGTGCTCGCCGCCTGCCAGGGCGAATGGCGGAGCCACAGGGTTCAAGGCCCATTGGGCGGCACGCTGGAGGCGCGCTGGGGCTGGCTGCCCGAGAGCCATACGGCGATCATTGAGATGGCCGAGGCCAGTGGCTTGCAACGAGTCGCGCCGGATAAGCGCGACGCCTGCTCCAGCAGCACCTATGGCACTGGCGAATTGATTCGCGCGGCCCTCGATATTGGCGCTCAACGCATCATCCTGGCGATTGGCGGCAGTGCGACCAACGACGCCGGCGCTGGGGCAATGCAGGCGCTTGGGGTGCAACTGTTAGATGCCGACGAACAGATTCTGGCACCCGGCGGCCTCGCGCTGGCCGGCTTGGCGCGCATCAGCCTTGAACACATGGACCCACGCCTGGCCCACGTGCGCTTTGAAATCGCCGCCGACGTGAACAATCCGCTGTGCGGCCCGCACGGTGCATCGGCGATTTTCGGCCCGCAAAAAGGCGCTAATCCGCAACAAGTTCAGCAACTCGACGCCGCCCTCGGCCACTTCGCCGATCACTGCGCTGAAGTGCTGTCCAAAGAGGTACGCGATGAGCCAGGCAGTGGCGCCGCAGGCGGGTTGGGGTTTGCTGCCAAGGCATTTCTTGGCGCGCAGTTTCGCGCCGGTGTGGAGGTGGTTGCCGAACTGGTTGGGCTGGATCAGGCCATACGCGGTGCAGACCTGGTGATCACCGGTGAAGGGCGTTTCGACGCGCAAACGCTGCGCGGCAAGACGCCGTTCGGGGTGGCGTGCATTGCGCAACGCCACGCTGTACCGGTGATTGTGATTGCAGGCACCTTGGGCGATGGCTACGAACAGATGTACGCGCACGGTGTGCATGCCGCTTTCGCCTTGCCCTCTGGCCCGATGAGCCTGCAGCAGGCATGCACTGAAGCGCCGCGCTTGCTGCGTGAGCGCGCTGCGGATATTGCGCGACTGTGGCGGACCGCAGCGTCCTGAGTTGTGGAGTGGTGATCGTCCCCACGCTCAGCGTGGGAATGCCGCCTTGGACGCTCTGCGTCCCGCTTAGAAGGTGTGGCTGAGTGGTTAGATCAAGAGCGCTTTTTTGGTAGGCCCCATTGCATCTTTGATGTAGCGCTGTTGCGCGGGGAACGGGCTTGGGGGTGTTCTTCAGGTTGGGTATATATCCGGTATTTGGGTTATGGCTTGTATGGGTTTCGCTCTTACAGCGAGTCACTTTTGAAAGGCCCGGAAGCCGGCCCAGCCAAAAGTAACCAAAAGGTCCTCGCCCCACCACTCGGTGCCTCGCTTAGGCTCGGCATGCCCGCACACAGGCTTGAATCCGTGGGCCGCCGCGATGGGCCATCCTTGGCCCAGCGCGGCTAACCCGGCGTCCTGCCGGGTTACCCACGGATTCAAGCCTGCGTGCGGCCATCGTGGTTTAACGGGGCGCTTCTAAGATCAAAAGCAAGAGCACGGCGGCCTGAAAGCCGACCTGAGTGGTTGAAGCAGATCAAAAGCAGTTTTGCATACACGGCAGATCTGTTTTTTTTGCTTTTTGTGGGAGGGGGCTTGCTCCCGATAGCAGTTTTACAGTTGATACATGAGTTGACTGACCCACCGCCATCGGGAGCAAGCCCCCTCCCACAGTTTGACCACATTCTGCTTGGGGGATAGATGATCGTTCCCACGCTCTGCGTGGTAATGCCGCTCCGGACGCTCTGCGTCCCGCTTTTTCAGCAATGGAATCTCCCACATTTGACCGCATTCAGCGTGGGAGATTGGGCCGCCTTCCGGGCCTTTCAAAAGTGACCCGCTGTAAGAGCGGAACCGATATAAGCCACAAACCAAATACCGGATATGCACTCAAAACCCAAGGCACAACCCTAAGCCCGACGGCGCAATCCCGCTCCCACAGTCGAGTGCATTCGGTTTGCAAGATTGTGTCGGCTGAATGACCGTTCCCACCCTAGCCATCGCGCGCGTGCGCTGCCTAAACTGACGGGCCACGTGTCTTTCAAAGGACGAAGCACAATGCCCACACCTGAACCCACTATCGTGATCCAGCGCTTCACCGAGGCGCACCTTGAGGGCGTCACTGCGCTCTACAACGAACCGGCCGTGTGCCGTCAGGTGCTGCAAATGCCTTTTCAGTCAGTCGAAGCCTGGCGTAAACGCTTGGTCATGGACAACGAACGCAGACTACAACTGGTCGCCTTGCAAGCGGGTGAAGTGATCGGCCAACTTGGCTTGGAACAGTACCTGCGCGTGCGCCAGAGCCATGTCGGTTCGTTCGGCATGGGCGTGGCCACGGCCTGGCAGGGCAAAGGCGTGGGCTCGCGCTTATTGACCGCCGCGCTGGACGTGGCCGATAACTGGATGAACCTGCACCGCGTGGAACTCACCGTTTACGCCGACAACGAGGCGGCGCATAACCTCTACCGCAAGTTCGGCTTCGAAGTCGAAGGCCGGCTGCGCGATTACGCGCTGCGTGACGGGGTATTTGTCGACACCTTGAGCATGGCGCGCCTGCGCAGTTCGGCTTAAGCCTGCAAAGCAAACGCCACCGCAGCCTGCGCATGCAGCTCGGTGGTGTCCAGCAGCGGCAAGTCGCTGTGCTGCGGCTTGATCAGCAGGCCGATTTCCGTACAACCGAGGATGATCGCCTGGGCGCCACGCGCGGCCAGCGACGCGATCACGCGTTGGTACACCTGGCGCGATGCGTCGCTGATCACGCCGACACACAATTCCTCATAAATAATCCGGTGTACGGCCTGGCGCTCATCTGCGTCCGGCACCAGCACGGTTAAACCCTGGGCCGCCAGGCGCGACTTTAGAAAGTCCTGCTCCATGGTGAACGCCGTGCCGAGCAAGCCGACCGTCAGTGTGCCGCGCGCTACCGCAGCAGCACCGGCTGCATCGGCGATGTGCAAAAACGCAATCGACACCGCCGCTTCAATACGCGGCGCCACCAAGTGCATGGTGTTGGTACACAGGACCACGCAGTCGGCGCCGCCGGCCTCCAGGCGACGTGCGGCATCTTCGAGAATCAGCGCGGCGTCATCCCAGCGGCCAGCATGCTGGGCTTGTTCGACGGGGCCAAAATCGACGCTGTACATCAACAGTTGCGCCGAACGCAGTGGGCCCAGTTGGTCGCGTACACGCTGGTTGATAAGGCGGTAGTACTCGGCGCTGGACTCCCAGCTCATGCCGCCGATAAGGCCGATGGTACGCATGCGATGCTCCTGAAAAGGCATGGAGGCTCACCTTACCCAGTGGCGGCAGATTAGTCATACGCAGTTACCTGCAAAATCACCCGTGCAGTTTTAAGCCGCACGGTCAGCCGCCGCATCTGCCATGATCAGCGCTCGCAACCTGGCTCACCCGAGGAGATCCGCAATGGACGATGTACAACAACTGGGCGAGATGCTTCGTCATTACGCTGACAGCGAAGCGCATAAAAAACAGCAATTCGATGTGCAGTCGGCGCGCTGGGCGCAGAAGCTCGGCGAGTTGTTCGGGCAGATTGAGCAATGGCTGGAACCGGTGAAAACCGTGGGTTTACTGGATGTCCATCGTGAGGCGTACGTCGCCAACGGCCCAAGCCTGCCGGTCGAGGCATCGACCTTCAAGACCGAAAAACTGACCGTAAACATCACCGGCAAAACCGTGGAGTTTGTGCCGGATGTGATGGGCGCGGGCGGTTCGATCTCCGTTTCGGTGATGGGCCTGACGGCCGCGCGCCACGGTAGCGTGTCGCTGGTACTGCCGGCGGATAAAAACGACTGGCTGTGGAAGAAGACCAACGGCCTCAAAGACCCGGACACCTTCGCTTTCGATGCGAACTTCCTGGCGTCGCAATTGCAAAGCCTGATCCCTCGCGAACGCGGCTAACCGGGTCGTAAACCGACGGCAGTAGTGCGGGCTGCGAAGCGCGTCAAGTGCCCGACCAAAAGCGCGTGGCCGGGCACGTAGTGTTACTTGAGCGGCGTCAACGGCGGCAACGTCCATTGGCCGTTAACCACCTCAGGCTTGGGCAGGTAAATCCGCAGTACTGCATAAAATGGGCGGGGCGGGGCGGGCAACCAATTGCTCTGTTCAGCTTTGGGCGGCTCGTGGTGCTGCAACGCCAGGGTCAAGCCGCCGTCCGCGTCCAGTTTTAGGCTGGGCAGCATCTGTGAGTTGATCGAGTAGCGTTTTTTCAGGTTCGGCACCAGCAGCTTGGTCTTGGCGTCGTACATGGTCAGCGACCAGAATGCATCGGTCGGCGGCAGTTGGCCCTTGGCAAAGTGCAGGGTGTAGCTGTGACGTGCACCGTTGGCGGGTTTGCCTTCGCTGTCGACAACATAGCGCAGGTAAACGGCTTCATCGCCCGAGTTACCGAAAGTACCCATATCGGCACCGGCATAGCGGTACAGATAGTTGTTGTTCAGGTGGTCGCGACTGCCGAACAGATCACGGGTGGGTACTTGATGCGTATCGAGCTTGTCTTTCTTGAACGCCGCAAATTCAGCGCGGGCATCGGAGATGCCATCCTCCAGGGCTTTGCGTTGTTCGGCGGTCAGTTGTTTGACTTTGAATGGCGCGCCGGGCGCAATGCCGATTTTGGCAAAGCGCGCCAGCAGGTCTTTCTCGCTGTCCTGAGGGGCAGCGAACGCCAGCATGAAGTTCAAGTAGCGAAACAACTGCGGGCCTTCGGTCATCGTGGCCATCGGCTTGGGCCATTCGATCTTCGGCACCGGTGGCGGCGCGGCTTGTTTTACATAGCTGCTCAGCGGCTGCACTTTGTAGCCGCTCTGAATCTGCTTGACCTTGCTCAAGTCTTTATCGTCAAACAACTGCGTGCGGTACAGCGCGTAGGCAATATTGCTTTCGCTGTAAACCACGCGATCGATGTCGACCGGCTGCTGACCTTTCCAGTCCGGCCCGGCGATCATGTAGTGGCCGCCATTGTTGCCGGTACTGCGCGTGCCCAGGTAGGCGAAGTTCTGCCTGTAGAGGTCGATCAACTGTACCGAGTAATAACGGTTGTCTTCGATCTTGGGCAAGGTCAGTACCAGCGGCTCTTTACGCAAGTCCATCCATACGAAAGAGTAGGGCGTGTCCGGGTTCGGGTTGACGAGCGCGGTGTCCTTGGGGGTGACAACCTGGGCGGTGTTGCCGATGTGGTTGAACGGCGCCTTGAAGTTGGCACCGCCCTTATCGACGGCCTGGGTGTAGAGCGTCTTGTACATCTCCACCACCGGGTAGCCATACAAGTAGGCTTCCCTGGCTATGGCCCGGGCTTCGCTGGGCGTTGCGGTAAAATCGGCCCAGGCGCCGGTACTCATGAGTATCGAGAGGCTCGCCAACAGCAGGCGCGTCGGTTTTCTGATCATGTTGTTGCGTCTCTTAAGAAACTGGAGTGATGTTGTCGAATTTCCAGCGGTTATAGACGTAGGCCGCGGTCGGCGCATACCGTCGCAAATAGCTGAACCCGTAGTTGCCGGGCAGAGTTTGCACTCAGTTGCGCAGGAAGTCTTTTAGCGCGTGCGCTCTCACGTAAAGATCGTTCGATCGTTCACGGTTTTTGCTCAATGGCGCGCGTAAAAATGCTCAGGGAAGGGCGTGGCGGAGAGGTGAGTAAGTGTCGCGGCAAGCAAACGGCCGCCCTTGTCGGGCGGCCTCGCACGCTCGCGAGTTATGCGGCGGGCAGCATCGACTTAACTTTGTCGCGCAGTTGGTCAATGGAGAACGGCTTGGCAATCACCTGCATGCCGGCGGGCACGTCGATGTTGTCGGCATAACCGCTGGCAAACAGGATTGGCAGAGCAGGGCGCAATTCACGCACTTTGCCTGCCAACTGCTTGCCGTCCATATCGGGCAAGCCGACATCGGTCATCATCAGGTCGATAACCTGCTCGGTGTTTTCGACCACCTTCAACGCTTCTTCAGCGTCCGCAGCTTCAACTACCGCGAACTCCAGTTCTTCGAGTACATCGACGATCAGCATGCGCACAATGGCGTCGTCTTCGACTACAAGGATGGTGGAGGGGTTAGCGGACATAATCAAAACTCTCGGAATAATGGAGGGACGGGTCTTTAGCGCATGAAAGACCATTCTCTAATGAGTGGCGTCCATCTCGGCAAGTTCCGTTGGCGTCGATATTGTGAAGGGGTTGGGCGCAAATGTCGCGTGGCAGGCGACGGTTTTAAGGCCGGTGAATATTCCAGTGAACCCGGCCTTAAACAACCTTAAATTGACGCCCACTGCTCAGTTGATTGCGCCAAATCAACCAAGAGCCATAGCCTTGGCCCACGTTGTTCGGGCAAACTCCCGGGTTTTCCACACTTGGCCAAGGCATGCCCATGACTCGCGCGTCGTCTGTCGATGAACACAGCTTTCGTAAACTTCTCAGCCGCAACGTTGCGCTGCCGTTGAGCGTGGGTGTGCTCAGCGCGGTGTTTTTCGTGGTGCTGATCACCTATTTGCTGTCGGTGATTCAGTGGGTCGAGCACACCGACCGTGTCATCAACAACCTGAATGAATCGTCCAAGCTGTCGGTCGACCTCGAAACCGGCATGCGCGGCTTCCTGATCACCGGCGATGAGCATTTTCTGGACCCTTATGAGGTTGCGAAGCCGAGGATCATTGCTGAGTTGCGTAATTTGCAGGAGTTGGTCGCGGACAACACCCAACAGGTGGACCGCCTCAAACGTCTGGAGGCGCTGCAAGCCGAGTGGAACAAATACGCGCAGTCAATGATTGATTTGCAGCGCGAAAGTGGTGACTTCCGTGGTGCGGTCAAAGCCGGCCGTGGCAAGCGCCTGACTGACGAAATTCGCAAGGAATACCAGGACGCTGTGTCGATGGAGCAGCAGCTGCGTATTAACCGCAATCAAGAGGTGACAAGGACCACGGTGTTCAGCGTCACGCTGTACCTGGTCTTTGTGCTCGGGCTGAGCGGGTTCCTGGCGTATTTCGGTCGCAAGAATTTAGTTACTCTTTCAGATAGTTACAGTGCAAACCTCGCGTCACAAGAAAAGATTGCGCGACGCCTGGAGC
Source organism: Pseudomonas sp. ICMP 460 (assembly GCF_002723595.1). NCBI lineage: Bacteria > Pseudomonadati > Pseudomonadota > Gammaproteobacteria > Pseudomonadales > Pseudomonadaceae > Pseudomonas > Pseudomonas sp. ICMP 460. The sequence goes on along the minus strand of NZ_LKBR01000003.1, from coordinate 21,296 downwards.
AGCAAGCCTGGCTGCGTAATGGCCAGACCGAACTGGCTGAACAGGTGCTCGGCCAACTGACCTTGAATATGCTCGGTCGCAACATCCTGCAGTTTTTTGCCCAGTACATGGGCTCCGCCGTGGGCGCGCTGTATGTGCGCGAAGAACACGGCGGCCTCAAACGCGTGGCCACGTATGGCTTCTCGCGTGAACAGGAGCAGCAGGCGCAGTCGATTTACAGTGACGAAGGCATTGTTGGCCAAGCCGCTCAGCTGGATCGACTGATTCGCCTGGACGATGTGCCGGTGGATTATTTCAAGGTCAGTTCCGGCTTGGGTGAAGGCACTACCCGCAGCGTATTGGTGATGCCGACCAGCGATGATGACCGCGTCAACGGCGTGTTTGAACTGGGTTTTCTGCGCCCGCTGGAAGAGCGTGATGTGGAGCTGCTGGAGCTGATCGCCGGTAATATCGGCACCTCCATCGAAGCCGCGCGGTATCGCCAGCGCTTGCAGGAAGTGCTCGCCGAGAGCCAGCAACTTAACGAAGAGCTGCAAGTGCAGCAGGAAGAACTCAGGACCGCCAACGAGGAACTCGAAGAGCAGTCGCGGATTCTCAAGGAATCGCAGGCCCACCTGGAAACCCAGCAGGCTGAACTTGAGCAGACCAACGAGCAATTGGCCGAGCAGGCCCAGACCCTGGCCGACCAGCGCGACGCCATGGACCGCAAGAACGTCGAGCTCAACCGCGTGCAACTGGAGCTTGAAGAACGTGCTGACGAATTGCAGCGCTCCAGCAAGTACAAATCCGAATTCCTCGCGAACATGTCCCACGAGCTGCGCACGCCGCTGAACAGTTCGTTGATTCTGGCCAAGCTGCTGGCCGAAAACCCTCAGGACAACCTCAGTGCTGAACAGGTCAAGTTTGCCGAGTCGATCTATTCGGCCGGCAATGACTTGCTCAACCTGATCAACGACATTCTGGATATTTCCAAGGTCGAAGCCGGCAAGCTCGACATGCGCCCGGAAAATTCCAGCGTGGCACGGCTGGTGGACGGCCTGCGCGGCATGTTTGAGCCGCTGGCCGCCGACCGCAAGCTGGGTTTCCAGGTGGACATCCAGGAAGGCGCGCCGACCTTGCTGTTTACCGACCGCCAACGCCTGGAGCAAATCCTCAAGAACCTGCTGTCCAACGCGGTTAAATTCACCGAGCAAGGTGAAGTCAGCCTGTCTGTGTCCCGTGCGCCGGGTGAGGGCATTGCCTTTACGGTGCGCGACTCCGGCATCGGCATTGCGCCGGACCAGCAAGAAAGCATTTTTGAAGCCTTCCGCCAGGCCGATGGCACCACTAACCGCCGCTACGGCGGCACCGGCCTGGGCTTGTCAATTTCGCGCGATCTGGCGGCGTTGCTCGGCGGCTATATCAGCGTGACCAGCGAACCGGGCAACGGCAGTGTGTTTACCCTGGTGTTGCCGGAGCAGTATGTCGAGCGCGAAGAAGGCGCCGCACCGATCGAGGCGCCACGCCAGGTCGTGGCCGCCCCGGCACCCAAGCCGATTGCGATTTCACCACTGCCAGTGGCCGACGCCCAGCAGATTCCGCGCTTTGCCGACGACCGTGACAAGGCGCCATTCACCACCCGCTGCATTCTGGTGGTGGAGGATGAGCCGAACTTTGCGCGCATCCTCTTCGACCTGGCCCACGAGTTGGGCTACCACTGCCTTGTGGCCCACGGCGCGGACGAAGGTTACAGCCTGGCTGAGGAGTTCATCCCTGATGCCATTCTGCTCGACATGCGCCTGCCCGATCACTCCGGGCTGACCGTGCTGCAACGCCTCAAGGAACACGCGAGTACCCGCCACATTCCCGTGCATGTGATTTCCGTGGAAGACCGCGTCGAAGCCGCCATGCACATGGGCGCCATTGGTTACGCGGTCAAACCCACCACCCGCGAAGAGCTCAAAGACGTGTTTGCGCGGCTCGAAGCCAAACTGACGCAAAAGGTCAAGCGCGTGCTGCTGGTGGAAGACGATGACTTGCAACGCGACAGCATTGCCCGCCTGATCGGCGACGACGACATCGAAATCACGGATGTCGGCTACGCCCAGGCCGCGCTGGACCTGCTGCGCACCAACGTCTATGACTGCATGATCATCGACCTCAAGCTGCCCGACATGCTCGGCAACGAGCTGCTCAAGCGCATGGCCACCGAGGACATTTGCTCGTTCCCGCCGGTGATCGTTTACACCGGGCGCAACCTGACCCGCGACGAAGAAGCCGAGCTGCGCAAGTACTCGCGCTCGATCATTATCAAAGGCGCGCGCTCACCTGAACGCCTGCTGGACGAAGTGACACTCTTTCTGCACAAAGTCGAATCGCAGCTGTCCCATGACCGCCAGAAGATGCTCAAGACCGCGCGCAGTCGCGATAAAGTCTTCGAAGGGCGCAAAATATTGTTGGTCGACGACGACGTGCGCAATATCTTCGCCCTGACCAGCGCGCTGGAGCACAAAGGTGCAGTGGTGGTGATCGGGCGTAACGGCCGAGAGGCCATCGACAAGCTCAATGAAGTAGACGACATCGACTTGGTGCTGATGGACGTGATGATGCCGGAGATGGACGGTTACGAGGCCACCGCGTTGATCCGTCAGGACCCGCGCTGGAAGAAGTTGCCGATCATCGCAGTGACGGCCAAGGCCATGAAGGACGATCAGGAGCGCTGCCTCGCGGCCGGTTCCAACGATTACCTGGCCAAGCCGATTGACCTGGACCGTTTGTTCTCATTGATTCGTGTATGGCTGCCCAAGATGGAACGCATTTAAGTGGAGCGAAGTTTCTTGGAAAAAAGCAGTGACATTGAGCTGCGCCTGTTAATCGAGGCGATTTACCTCAAGTACAGCTACGATTTTCGCGATTACTCCGGTGCGTCGGTCAAGCGGCGCGTGGCCCATGCGCTGCGCCAGTTCGACTGCGCGACCATTTCTGCGCTGCAGGAGCGGGTGTTGCATGACCCGGCCGCGTTCATGCAGTTGCTGCAATTTCTAACCATTCCGGTGAGCGAGATGTTCCGCGACCCGTCGCACTTCCTCGCGATTCGCCAGGAAGTGGTGCCGCTGCTCAAGACCTATCCGTCGATCAAGATCTGGATCGCCGGGTGCAGCACGGGGGAGGAGGTCTACTCGATGGCGATCCTGCTGCGTGAAGAGGGCTTGCTGGAGCGCACAATTATTTACGCGACGGACATCAACCCGGCCTCGCTGGATAAAGCCAAGCAGGGGATTTTTTCGCTTGAGAACGTGCGCGCCTACACCGCCAATTACCAGCAGGCCGGTGGACAGCGTTCATTTGCCGACTACTACACCGCCGCGTACGATTACGCGATTTTCGACAAGACCCTGCGCGAGAACGTCACGTTTGCCGACCACAGCCTGGCGACCGATAGCGTATTCTCTGAAACTCAGTTAATTTCGTGCCGTAACGTGTTGATTTATTTTAATAAAAATTTGCAGGACCGAGCGTTTGGATTGTTTCATGAGTCGCTGTGTCATCGCGGCTTTCTGGTGCTGGGCAGCAAGGAAACCCTGGACTTTTCCGCCTACAGCAAGCAATTCGAACCCTTGGTCAAGCAGGAACGGATCTACCGAAAATCATGAACGATGCCGCAGCCAACCCGTATCGCGCGATTGAAGCCATCGTCGTCGGCGCGTCTGCCGGTGGCGTCGAGGCGCTGCTGAAAATTTTTGGCGAACTGCCTGACGACTTTGGCCTGCCGATCATTACGGTACTGCACCTGCCGGATGAGCGCCGCAGCCAGTTGGCTGAAGTGTTTGCGCGGCGCTTGCGGATCCCGGTGAAGGAAGCGCGGGACAAGGAACTGATCGACGCGGGCACCGTGTATTTCGCCGGGCCCGGCTATCACCTGTCGGTAGAGCATGACCGCAGCTTGTCGTTAAGCCAGGAAGACCGCGTGCACCATTCGCGGCCGGCCATTGATTACTTGTTCGCGTCGGCCGCCGATGCCTATGGCGAGGGCTTGCTGGCGATTTTAATGACCGGTGCCAACCAGGACGGCGCGCATGGGCTGGCCTATGTCAAACAGTCCGGCGGCACCACCGTCGTACAAGACCCCAAAGAAGCAAGGATCGCCGTGATGCCCCTGGCAGCCCTGGCGTTGCAAACACCTGATCATATTCTAACCTTGAGCGAAATTGGCTCATTGCTGGCTTCCCTGGAATCTTCCCCATGTTAAGTACTGTCCAGGCCAAACTGCTGATCGTCGACGATTTGCCGGAAAACCTGCTGGCCCTCGAAGCGCTGATCAAGCGCGAGGACCGACAGGTTTTCAAGGCACTGAACGCCGACGAGGCCTTGTCACTGTTGCTGGAGCACGAGTTCGCCATGGCGATTCTCGACGTGCAAATGCCCGGCATGAACGGTTTCGAGCTGGCCGAAATGATGCGCGGCACTGAAAAAACCAAAAACATTCCGATTGTGTTCGTCAGCGCCGCCGGCCGCGAACTCAATTATGCGTTCAAGGGTTATGAAAGCGGTGCCGTGGACTTCCTGCACAAGCCGCTGGACATCCATGCGGTCAAGAGCAAGGTCAATGTGTTCGTCGACCTGTATCGCCAGAGCAAGGCGATGAAGCAGCAGGTTGAAGCGCTGGAGCGCAGCCGCCGCGAGCAGGAGCTGCTGCTGACCCGCTTGCAGACCACCCAGACCGAGCTGGAACAGGCGGTGCGCATGCGCGATGACTTCATGTCGATCGTCGCCCATGAAGTACGCACCCCGCTTAACGGCCTGATCCTGGAGACCCAACTGCGCAAAATGCATTTGGCCCGGGACAACGCCGACGCGTTCACCCTCGACAAAATGCACGCGATGGTCGACCGCGATGAACGCCAGATCCGTAGCCTGATCCGGCTGATCGAAGACATGCTCGACGTGTCGCGTATCCGCACCGGCAAACTGTCGATTCGCCCGGCGCACTTCGACCTGGCCCAGTTGGTGCGCAACCTGGTGGAAAACTTTGCGCCACAAGTGGCGGCTGCCGAGTCGTCCATGCAATTGGACGCCGAAGGGCCGGTAGAAGGCCTTTGGGATGAGTTCCGCATTGAGCAGGTCGTCTCCAATCTGCTGACCAATGCCTTGCGCTACGGTGCCAAAAGCCCGGTGGAGGTGCGCGTCTACACTGAGCATGGTGAGGCGCGCGTGGAAGTGCGCGACCATGGCATCGGCATCAGCGAAGACAACCAGAAGCGTATTTTTCAGCAGTTCGAGCGCGTGTCCGCCAGTCATGTGGCAGCCGGTCTGGGCCTGGGGTTGTTCATTTCCGAGCAGATTGTCGAGGCCCACGGCGGAACCATCGAAGTGCACAGCCGCATAGGCGAGGGCGCGCTGTTCCGGGTGTGTTTGCCGCTTGAGGCGTCGACATGAAATCAGTCGTCACCTCAACGCAACCTCTGCGTGACCCCATGGTCGTAATTGCAGCTATTGACCGGACAAAGGCTTCCCATGAGTGAAGATGCACAAGATGTCGTTTTGATCGTCGAGGACGATGAATCCATTATGTTTGTGTTGGGTGAATACCTGGCAGGCTTGGGCTATCGGGTCTTGAAGGCGATCGATGGGGAGCAGGCGTTTGAAATTCTCGCCACCAAGCCGCACCTCGACCTGATGGTGACTGACTACCGCCTGCCGGGCGGGATTTCCGGGGTGCAGATCGCCGAGCCCGCGATCAAGCTGCGTCCGGAACTGAAAGTGATCTTTATCAGCGGTTACCCGCAGGAAATTCTCGACTGCAACAGCCCGATCACACGCAACGCGCCGATTTTGGCCAAGCCGTTTGACCTGGATACGCTGCAAGAGCATATCCAGCGGTTGTTGGCTTGAACATGGCGGCGCCAAACCAGGCCGCCGCGCATTTCAGTGACTCAAGGTTGTGCTTTCTGAACAGTGGCGTTTAGTGTGCTGGCTGGCGTGTAGGCGTACTGCCAACTGACTTTTCCGCCGAGCCCGTCGAGAAAGTCTTGAAGCCCTTTGTGCTTGCCATCGCTAAGTGCGTAGACCGTCATTGCGCCGCTGATCTGTGGCGGGCTGCCACTCTTGATCATCGCCAGATCCAGATCCGGACTATTGGTGTTGAAGAGGAACAACTCATTGCTGCTGGTTTTTTGTATATAGACCGTATGAGCAAAGTCGCCCCCTTCATTGGCGTACTTGAAATTGAGAAGCCCGGATTCGGTAATATCGTCGGGATTGAACTTGGTTTTCAGGCGGTCGGGTTTGATACCCATCAGTTCGAGATAACGCGGTGAATAGTTAGTGCCACCCTTGAGTTCTACGGCGCCCATCATGGCATCGTAGACCTGCGGCGAGAGGGTTTTTTCAGCTTGCCCAACGCGCGCAGAGGCCTGGTAACATATCAGCCCTTGGTTATCTGGGTGGGCGTGCAGTTTCTCCCAGTTAAATTTCAGCTCTTCGTTAGTGAGGTTGCGTGGACGCCCTGACGGGGTCAGTGGGGCGTCATACAACACGTTAACATCTGCGCCAAGCACACTGTTTTTTTGCATCCAGAAATCGTCATGATCAGAGACTTTTAACTGCAAATTATTCTTGTCAGGGCCGTGAGTTTTATATTGAACGTTGAGTTTTTTATCGTGGAAGAGTTTCTTCAAGCCCCCCTCCATTGCTTCGGCACTTGAAAACGTTGCCAAGCCGAAATTCGGATCATAAAACCAGAATGTTTTTTCGCCATCCTTCAGCTTGACGCCGGCGGCCATCGCATGGCCCGGAGAATCGATCATTATGCTCTTTGGAACGTTAGCGTCGTTCAACTCCTTTATCATGCCTTGATACGAAATCTGCCGCGGAATTTTTCCGGCATGGAAACCCGCTGCGCTGCCTACTTGGGTCTGGAGTTTGCTAAGCGTTTTAACAAAGCTTCGGGAGGCTGGGTCCGTGGGAAACGCCGCGGCCGTGTAGAGATTTTTTATGAACTCGGCCTCCTTTCCTTCCGCCATGGCGTTCGCCATGACGCGTGAAAGTGCAGCGCACTGCCCATCAGACAGTTGTAATGTCTGCGTCAGGTAGACGACTTGTGGCATGGGGATTACGCTACCGAAGCGAGGCTCTATATTGTCAATGAACCTGGCAGCACCGGTTCGGCCAAATTGGTAGGCGATATCATCGTACTTTTTGGTAATGATGCCTATTTGCTCAGCATTGAGCTTTTTGTTAGCGGACAACTTCATGATGTCTTCTATTTTTTTAGCCTTGTCCAAACCGGGAACTTTACTCGCCGCACCGATATAATAGCCATTATCAAACTCCGTTGTTCCGCGGTGTTTTATGACGCTGGCTTTCCATTCATTGACAACCTCATCGCTTATTTTTTTACCGGGGTCGGCCGCGGTCGCCCATTTGCCGAACTCTTCTACATTGATTCGTGGGGAGGGTAAAAAGTCCTTCAGGGGAAGGCCGTAGGGCTGCTGGGTGATTGGGTCAACGGCAAACCATTTCCCGTTTCTCTGCGCTGCTAACGTTTCAACGAGTTCTCCCTGTATCCTGGCGGTGCCTATCGCTCCTGAATCGAAACCTTTCAAGGCTTTTATCGCGTCATATATTTCAGGCGTTGTCCACTTGGTGAGTTTCCTACTGCCAAATTTTGCCAGGTTCTTCCCGCCGGTTGCGGCGCTACTCACTAATGCGCCAATGCCGTCAAGCGGGTTGAGTGCGCCCAGGGCGCCACGGCCGAGGATTTTGGCGCCATACCTGAAGTATTTGAATGCGGATGCCCCCGCCTTCAGCGCTTTGGCGCCTTTTGCGGCGGCTCCGAGGCCGACGAAAAAACCCATCGCATCCAGTGCCAGGTCAACGATGCCTTCGCCGACGTTGCCCTTCGAAAAGTTATTGATAGCAGAGTAAAGCGGTATCAGGTTCAGAAAAAACTCGCCCAACGCTTTAATCGGGTTTCCTTCGGTATCAAACGTTGTCTTGCCCTTGGCGGCCTCTGCATGCGCTCGAATATCAACGGTCTTTAACCTGGCGTCCGCGATATACTTCGTCCTCTCGCTAAAATAGCTGTTGGGCATTCCGTGGTCAGACTTTTCGGCGAGAAGGTTTTGAGTATAACTGCCGGAAGGCACCACAGGCTCAAGGTAAAAAAACTCTTCGCCCAGCGCTAATTGCGAGGCGCTGGGTTGGGTGTCAAGTAGACGCTTGTCGTTTAAGTCTTCACGCTTATAGACAGTGTTATTTTTTGAGTCTATTGCATACGCGTAAGATTTCCCCTCGAACTTGACGTGCACAATCAAACTGTTGGGATGTTTAATGTTTAATTGTTCTACCTGTCCGGTGGCATTGCGTCGTACCACGCGTCGTTCTTTAGCCACGCTTAACTGACCATTTTCAATGATCTGACGATCATGTAACGGCAAGGTTGAAATTAAATTTTTGGTTTGCGCAGCTACGGCCGACTCAATGTCATTAAAGTAGCCTTGGAGTTCACGCTGAAACCTTTCAACCAGGCCCGACAGTGGCTCGGCGTCCGTGGGTGACTGTGTATGAACGGCGCTTGGATCGACTGTATCATTAGAGGTAGTCCACTTCAGATTAGAGGCCCCGAGCCTGCCGCTAAGGTATAAATCCAATACCGAGTAGGGGCCTGGTTTATCGAGGCGACGCGGATCGTAATTTAGGCACTTGGCCTGAAGATCGTCCAATGATAACTGCGGGTTTAGCCTGCGCAGTTTGTCCAGCGCCATCTTTGAAAGTGTGGGCATGCCTCTCGCAAACGTTTTGGAGCCTGCACTCAACTCGGCCACTTGCGCGCTATAGGCCTGGTAGACCGCATCCATTTGCGGCGCTGTGTACACATCTTCCCGATTCGAAACAATAATGCCGTTAGCGACGCCCCAGTCTTTCAACGCATCATTTTTTGCACTCAGTTCAACTGACTGTTCTTCATGTGAAAGCACCGGCACGTCGGCGCGCATCATCACCTGTGCATATGTCATTTGACTGGTTGAACCGGGTGCCTGCGCTTCGATGCGCGCCACCGCGGTGCTGAAACTGACCCATGTGTGCGAGCCAATTTTCACGCCCGCGGGTATCTCCTTGACCAGCAGCCCCGGCTGCTTGCGCGACAACAACACAAACACCGCAAGGGGCGCGGTCAGAGGCGTGGCCTTTCCCACGCGGATCAAGTGATCACTCAGCGCACTTCGCAGGGTGCAAGCATCCTTTCCCCAGAAGTCAGGGTTGGCCAAGTCGAACCCTGCGACGTGGGTTCTGGTTGAGATGGGCGGGTCAGTGAATACGCTTTCCTTGTCCAGTGAGGTCTGCAGCGCCGCGAGCATCCAGTCGTTCATAGCCTCAGGCGACGCTATTTCGCCCAATGTAGCCTCAGCGTTATGACCCATCCAGCGTGCTTTGGAAGAGCCGAGGATGTCACTGAGGACTTTACGAGGATTGGCATCGAAGCTGCTCGGTTCCCAATCAAGATCACGGGTCCAATGGGTGAGCACGTTATCGTCTGGCTTGTCTTTCATTGCATGACGAATCACAGAGTGGAGCTTGCGTTGGTCTTCATTGCTCAGTAGCGTCGGCCCTGAAAGCGCACCGCCCAAATCTGCGAGAGCGGGCTTTACCGGTGGTGCGCTACTGAGCGCTCGGGCTACTCCCACAAGCTGATCGTAGTGGGTGGGAACCTCTATACCCTGGTCCACCATAAACCGGTGCAGGCTGACGGTCGCCCCAGGGCTCAAGTGGTGTTCCCTGAAATATGATGACGCGGGGTCCACAGTGAAAACCGAGTTTTTCAACGCCTCTTGCTGGGCCGGGCTAAAAGGTTGTTCGCGCTGTTTTGGACTGCTACCAGCGCTGTAGGGCTGTACGAAGTTCGAGAGCCTCCCGAGTTTTGCAACCAGGCTCCCGGTTATCTGAGCGCTCAGCGCCCGGCGATTATTAAAGTCACCCAACCGAGTCTTTTGAAGGCTCAGGTTCTCCTTGAAAGGGTTACTCGAATCTACAGGTGTGAAGGGCGGGCCTTCCAACACCTGATCGGCGTGTGCTGTTATGAGCGCTTTTTGAGCGGTTTTGGGCGTGGACTGATCGATGGGAATGTACTTGCCATAGAAAAATCCGATCTCTTGCACGGCTGCGGTATCTCGTGCACCCACCGTAACAACCCCGCCGTTCGGTGTCAGCGCTTTGGCAGCGCTGATAAGCAAAGGCCAGCCGGGGAAGTCATATAAGCTAATAGATATGGGGCGACCCGCAAACTCGGAGGTGATAGTGCCGCTGCGGGCATCAAGTGTGACGCGTCCTGACAGGTCGATGTTTTTCTCGGCGGCCCAATCCTGCATTGCCCGGCCTGCAACGATATCGTGCAGATGCGTACGCCATTGCCCGAAAGACGAATTTCGCGGGATGCCTGGAACGACCAACTGGTGAGGATTCAGATTATTATCGTGCAAGACCGGGCGTTTTAACGCATCGGCGTACAACGTGGTCAACCGCCTGTCCGCTTCGGCCTGAAGTGTTTCATCGGAGCGTTCCGCAGCCTTTGTCGGGGGGGCGTCGGCCATCAGTGGCTGATAAGAAGGGAATGGCGCAGACCCATTCGCCACGGGCAGGGCGCCCATTTGGGCACCGTATTGAGTCGGAGTTAAAGTCGGAGTTAAAGAAGATACGATCATTGATGGAATTTCTCTGCCGATGCTGATTGAAGTGTTGTTTCGTACTTAGCGCGAGAACACTGAGTAGGAAAAAACCAGACATCGATTCCATCTTTGCTGGGTAAAAAACGTGACTTTGCGTTACTACGCCTGAATCATCTCGCGCACCTTCGCCGTCAACAAATCAAACGTGAACGGCTTGGTGATCAGTTGCATTCCGGGGTCCAAAAAACCACCGCGCACAGCGGCGTGCTCGGCGTAACCGGTGATAAACAGCACCTTGAGCCCCGGGCGTATTTGCCGGCCGATTTCCGCCAGTTGCCGGCCGTTCATGCCGGGCAGGCCGACGTCGCTGATCAGCAGGTCGATGCGCTGGTCGGACTCGATGATCGGCACAGCGCCGCTGGCGTCGCCGGCTTCGACGAAGGCGTAACCCAATTCTTTCAACACCGCGCTGACCAGCACCCTGACCGCCGGGTCGTCTTCGACGATCAACACGGTTTCGCCCGCATTGGCGTAGGGCAGCAACTCGGGATTAATTGATTCTGCGACCTGCATTTCGCCGATAAAACGCGGCAAAAACAGGCTGACGGTGGTGCCTTTGTCGACTTCGCTGTGAATCGTCACATGGCCGTGAGACTGCCGGGCAAACCCGTAAATCATCGACAGCCCAAGCCCGGTGCCCTGGCCAATCGGTTTGGTGGTAAAGAACGGATCAAACACCCTGGCCATCAGGTTTTCGGGAATACCGCAGCCGTTGTCGCTGACACTCAACTCTACGTAATCACCAGGCTCCAGGGTGCCGTAAGCGGCGGTGAAGACGCTGTCGAGGTGGCGGTTGGTGGTTTCAACCACTAGTTGGCCACCATTGGGCATGGCATCCCGGGCATTGATTACCAAGTTGAGCAGGGCGCTTTCCAACTGGTTCGGGTCGGCCTCGGCAGTCCATAACTGCGCGGCGAGGCGCATGTCGAGCTGGATACTTTCATCGATGCTGCGCTGCAGCAGTTCGCCCATGGAACTCACCAGTTGGTTGAGCTCTACAGGCTTGGAGTCGAGCGATTGCCGGCGCGAAAATGCCAGCAGACGGTGGGTCAGGCCCGCCGCGCGGTTGGCCGAGGTCACCCCCAGATCGATCAGGCCGTCGAGGTCATCCAGCTTGCCGCGCGAAATGCGCCGGCGTAACAGCTCCAGGCTGCCGATGATGCCGGTGAGCATGTTGTTGAAGTCATGCGCGATGCCGCCGGTCAATTGGCCAACGGCTTCCATTTTTTGCGACTGGCGCAGCGCTTCTTCATTGCTGCGCAGTTGCGCGGTGCGTTCCTCCACCTGTTGTTCAAGGGTTTCGAGCGTACGCTGCAGGCGCAGTTCGCTTTGGCCCAAGTCAATCAAGCGGTCGCGTGCTTCATATTGCCTGCGCCTGCCGCGCAGGGCGGTGCTGACCAGGCTGATCAAGGTGGCGGGATGGAACGGCCGCTCCAGGAACGTCACGTTGCCGAGCAAACCGCTCAGGTGAGAGGAGCCGTTCTGTTCGCTGCCGCCGTGATGGGTCATCAATACAATCGGCAAGTCCGACCACGCCGGCTGTTGGTGCAAAAGCTCCAACAGCGGCTCCAGGTCGACGCCGCGCAGGGCTTCGGCGGCAATAATCAGCAAGCCGGCGCCTTGCTCAAGTGCTTCGCAGAGCATGCTCAGGTTCGTTGCGATGATGCCGCCGTAGCCGGCCTCATTGAGCATCATCAGCGCCAACGAGCCGTCGCGGCCCATCGGCGCCAGTATGATCGCGCGCTCGGAGAGGGGAGCGATACTTGCCACTAGCCCTCTTCCTTGAGCAGAGGTGAACCGGCGCCCATGTAGGTTGGAATGCCGCGCAACACGCCCTGGAAATTATCCAGTGGTTCGCCGACGGTCATGCCCTGGCCGCTGATACGGTATTCACGAATCGTCGATTCATGCGCGCCGGTGCGCTTTTTGATGATCGAGATGGCGCGGCGCACTTTGCCCAGTGCTTCGAAATAACGCAGCAAAATCACCGTGTCCGCTAAATAGGTGATGTCGACCGGCGCCTGCATATCACCGACCAGTCCATGCTGGGCAACTGTCATGAATGTCGCCGCACCACGGCGGTTCAAGTACAGGAGCAACTCGTGCATGTGCAGGATCAGTGCGTTTTCTTCCGGCATCGCGGCCTGGTAGCCGTTGATACTGTCGATGACCACGGTTTTGATGCCGCGCTCATCAACGCAACGGCGCACCCGGTGTGAGAATTCGCCAGGCGACAATTCGGCGGCATCCACTTGTTCGATCAACAGGTTGCCGGTCTCTTGCAGCGCGGCGAGGTCGATGCCCATGTTTTTCATGCGCTCGAACAACAAGCCCAACTCTTCATCAAAGATGAACAGCGCGGCTTTTTCGCCGCGCGCCACAGCCGCTGCCGCAAAGATCATCGAGATCAATGATTTGCCGGTGCCCGCAGGGCCGAGTATCAAGCTGCTGGAGCCGGTCTCGACACCGCCGCCCATCAACGCATCCAGTGCGCGAATGCCACTGCTCAAGGTCTGGCGTACATAGCCACCGCGATGCTCAGCCGCGACCAGGCGCGGGAACACATGGATGCCGTCGCCCATAATGGTGAAGTCGTGAAAACCGCCACGGTATTTCTGGCCACGGTATTTGACGATCCGCACTCTGCGGCGTTCGGCACCGTAGCTGGGCGTCAGTTCTTCCAGGCGGATAACCCCGTGGGCCACGCTGTGCACGGTTTTGTCGAGCGACTCGGTGGTCAGGTCATCGAGCAACAGCACCGTGGCGTCGTAACGCACAAAGTAGTGCTTGATCGCGAGGATCTGCCGGCGATAGCGCAGCGAGCTTTGCGCCAACAGACGGATTTCGGACAGGCTGTCGAGCACCACGCGGGTTGGCTTGATGCGTTCGACCACTTCAAAAATCTGCCGCGTGGCTTCACCCAACTCCAGGTCGGAGGAGTACAGCAGGCTTTGCTGGTGGTCCGCATTGAGCAGGCTTTCGGGCGGGGTCAGCTCGAAGATATGGATATTCTCGTCCAGGTCCCAACCATGCGACTTGGCACCTTGGCGCAATTCGCGCTCGGTCTCGGACAAGGTGATGTACAGCGATGTCTCGCCGGCTTTCGCGCCCGCTTGCAAAAAATGCAGCGCGACGGTGGTTTTACCGGTACCGGGTTCGCCTTCCAACAGGAACAGGTGGCTACGCGATAGCCCCCCGGAAAGAATGTCGTCAAGACCTTCAATACCGGTGGCCGCCTTTTCACTGAGCTGCGCATTGGATGTAGACAAGAAGTTTCCTCAAGTCACGTGCAAGTAGAGGTGGCGCACCGCCTCTGGCGCGCCATATTCACTTGACCGTAGTGGCCCGTAGCCGTTCAAAGTTTGCTGATATTTGTATGCTGCGTTAATGGCTTACGCGTTTTTGCGGCGCGATCACAGGCCTTGCTGCAACGCCGGATCGTCGGGGTTCTGTTGCTCAAGCTGTGCCAGCAACACTTGCACGTTCTGCAACTGGCCCGTCTCTTTCCAGTAGTTGACCAACAACACCCGGGCTTTGCGATTGGCTGGATGACGCTGGATGATTTCCTCCAACTGGCGCTGCGCCGCTTCCAACTCTTGTTGGTCGTGCAGCGTGGTGGCCAGGTCGTAGCGGTAATCCTGATTGTCGGGCGCAAGCTCCACCGCTTTCGACAGGCCGAGCAGCGCATAAGGGCGCTCGCCATGGTGTAACAGCCACAGGCCCAGCGCGTGTTGCAGGTAGGCCGATTCAGGGTGCGCCGCCAACTGACGCGCCAGCAGTTGGCGCGACTCGTCGGTCTTGCCCTGTTTATCCAGCAGCTCGATTTGCGCGACCACCGCCTGCAGGTTGTCGGGCTGCAAACGCATGGCCTGTTCCAGCGCATGCTGCGCGTCCGGCAGCAGGGCGCTGTGGATGTACAGGCGCGCCAGTTGAATCCAGCCTTCGGCGGTTTCGGGCTGGCTTTTAAGCGTTTTGACGAACTCATCCAGCACTTGCTGCAACGGCCCGAAGTACAGGCCCAGTGTGTCCGGTGACAGCCCGAGCAAGGCGTTGGCCGCGGCGAAACGCACCTCTTGCTCCGGGTCATCCAGCACCGGCCCTAATAACAAGGTGCGCTGGCCGGTGGGCACCAGGCCGACAATGCTGCGAATCGCCGCTTCACGTACCAACGGCGAGGTATTGGCCAAGTCTTTATCGGTGAGTTTGAGTGCTTGCGGGCTTGGGTAATTCGCCAGTTCGGCATGCAATGCCACGCGCCGCTCCGGCGACAGGTCGGGCCGGCCGAGCTGTTGATACAGCACACGCGCCGCGCCCGGCTCACCGTTATGCGCCTGCTTCAAGGCTTTCGAATAACTCTGCGCGATGGCAGGCGGCACAGCCACTGGCGTGCTGCGCGAGAAATACCAGGTGAGCAACACAATCAACAACAGGGCGCACAGGCCGACGATGGAATAACGGCGTGACTTTGACATGCAGGCGTCCAAAAGCTGGGAGCAGCTATCGCAAAGTCACAAGCTTCGGCCAGACCACGGCGAGTGTCAAACCCGTATCAGGTCAGCACAATCACTGGGGCTGACCGGCTGATCAGTGGGATCAATGATTGGCCAAAGCAGTCAGCCATGTTGATGGCTTTGACTATTGCTGCGGGCTGCGCTCTGGAGCGACTATTTCGCGGAATCTTGCCCTGCAAAGCGTCCTGAAAATAAAAACACACAAGGATTAGAAGCGATGCGTGAGTATTTGGCGGTCACCGCCGAGTTTGATTACCAGCAAACCGCAGACGCCGCACTGGCCGGCAACCTGCAAGCGCTGAATGCCTGTGTAGAGTGCTGCGACCGCCACGCGCTGCCGGGGCGCATCGCGTTGTTCTGGGAAGGCAAGGACGGCGCCAGTGCCACCGTGACCTTCAGCCAATTGCAGGACCACGCGGCGCGCTTCGCCAACTTCCTGCTGGCCCACGGCATCAGGCGCGGCGATAAAGTCGCGGGGCTGTTGCCACGCACTGCTGAATTACTGGTAGTGGTGCTGGCCACCTGGCGCATCGGCGCGGTGTACCAGCCGCTATTTACTGCGTTCGGCCCCAAGGCCATCGAGCACCGCCTGAGCGCGGCTGGCGCAGCCCTGGTGGTCACCGACGCGGTGAACCGCCCCAAATTGGCCGAGGTGCAGGGTTGCCCAACCATCGTCACGGTCGCCGGCGCCAAAGGTGAAGGCATTGTACGCGGCGACTACAGTTTTTGGGCCGAAGTGGCGCGCTACTCAAACGTCTGCGAACCGCTGTTATTGAGCGCGGATGATCCTTTCCTGCTGATGTTCACCTCGGGCACCACCGGCCCGGCAAAAGCCCTGTCGGTGCCGCTCAAGGCAATTGTCGCCTTCCAGAGCTACACCCGCGACGCGGTCGATTTGCGCCCCGACGATGCGTTCTGGAACGTGGCCGACCCAGGCTGGGCTTATGGCATCTATTTCGGCGTGACCGGCCCGCTGTCGATGGGCCACCCGATTACCTTCTACGATGGCCCGTTCACGCTGGAAAGCACCTGCCGGGTGATCAACAAATACGCGATAACCAACCTCACCGGTTCGCCCACCGCGTATCGCCTGTTGATTGCCGGCGGCGAACAGTTCGCCGAGTCGATCAAGGGCAAGCTGCGCATTGTCAGCAGCGCCGGCGAGCCGCTGAACCCGGAAGTGATTCGCTGGTTCGCCAGCCACTTGGGCGTGACCATCCACGACCACTATGGCCAGACCGAGCTGGGCATGGTGCTGTGCAACCATCATGGCCTGGCGCACCCGGTGCATGTGGGCGCGGCCGGGTTTGCCTCACCGGGGCACCGCATCGTGGTGCTTGATGACAACCATCAGGAATTGCCCGCGGGCCAGCCGGGCATCCTCGCCATCGACCGCGAACACTCGCCCATGTGCTGGTTCGCAGGCTATGACGGCGTGACCACCAAGGCCTTTGTCGGCGCGTATTACCTGAGCGGCGACACCGTGGAGCTGAACCCCGACGGCAGCATCAGCTTTGTCGGGCGCAGTGACGATGTGATCACCACCTCCGGCTACCGCGTCGGCCCGTTCGACGTGGAAAGCGCGCTGGTCGAACACCCGGCCGTGGTCGAGGCGGCGGTGGTCGGCAAACCCTGCCCGCAGCGCACCGAAGTGGTCAAAGCCTTTGTGGTGATCAGCCCGCAATACAGCGCAAGCCCACAACTGGCCGAAGAACTGCGCCTGCACGTGCGCAAGCGCCTGGCCGCGCACGCTTACCCCCGAGAAATCGAATTTGTCAGCGACTTGCCGAAGACCCCGAGCGGCAAGCTGCAACGCTTTATTTTGCGCAATCAGGAAATCGCCAAGGCTCAGGCCGCACAGGCGTAACCCACCTCAAAGGACACAATGATGCAGATTGAAAACAAGGTATTTCTGGTCAGCGGCGGTGCTTCGGGCCTCGGCGCGGCCACCGCCGAGATGCTGATCGCGGCCGGTGCCAAAGTGATGCTGGTCGACCTGAACGCCGAAGCGGTGGCCGCAAAGGCCGAGCAGCTCGGCGATAACGCGCGCAGCGCGGTGGCGGACATCAGCCAGGAAGCCGCCGCCGAAGCCGCCGTGCACGCCGCCGTTACGGCGTTTGGCGGTTTACACGGCTTGGTCAACTGCGCCGGTGTGGTGCGCGGCGAAAAAATCCTCGGCAAAAACGGCCCACATGCGTTGGCAAGCTTTGCCCACGTGATCAACGTCAACCTGATCGGCAGCTTCAACTTGCTGCGCCTGGCAGCGGCGGCAATTGCCGAAACCGAGGCGAATGCCGACGGTGAGCGCGGCGTGATCATCAACACCGCCTCGGTGGCAGCCTTTGACGGGCAGATTGGCCAGGCGGCGTATGCGGCCTCCAAAGGCGCGATTGCCAGCCTCACGCTGCCCGCTGCGCGTGACCTGGCGCGCTTCGGTATTCGGGTGATGACCATTGCCCCCGGCATTTTCGAAACACCGATGATGGCCGGCATGACGCCGCAGGTGCGCGCTTCGCTGGCCGCCGGCGTGCCATTCCCGCCACGCTTGGGCAAGCCCGCCGAATACGCCGCGCTGGTGCGGCACATCATCGAAAACAGCATGCTCAATGGCGAGGTGATCCGTCTAGACGGCGCCTTGCGCATGGCCGCCAAGTAAGGAGGGCAACTCATGAACGATCCGATTGTTATCGTCAGCGCCGTACGCACGCCGATGGGCGGCTTTCAAGGCGACCTCAAAGGGCTGACCGCGCCGCAGCTGGGCGCGGCGGCGATTCGCGCCGCCGTGGAGCGTGCAGGTGTTGCCGCCGATGCGGTGGATGAAGTGCTGTTTGGTTGCGTGCTGCCCGCAGGGCTCGGCCAGGCGCCCGCACGCCAGGCCGCATTGGGTGCCGGGCTGGACAAGGGCACGCGCTGCACCACGCTCAACAAGATGTGCGGTTCGGGCATGCAGGCGACGATTCTGGCCCACGACGCGCTGCTGGCCGGGAGTGCCGAGGTGATCATCGCCGGCGGCATGGAAAGCATGTCCAACGCGCCGTACTTGCTCGACCGTGCGCGCAGCGGCTACCGCATGGGGCACGGCAAGGTGCTCGACCATATGTTCCTTGACGGCCTCGAAGACGCCTATGAAAAGGGCCGCCTGATGGGCACCTTCGCCGAGGACTGCGCCGAGCACAACGGCTTTACCCGCGAGGCTCAGGATGCCTTCGCGATTGCCTCGCTGACCCGTGCGCAGGAAGCGATTACCCACGGCAGCTTTGCCGCCGAGATCGTGCCGGTGCAGGTCATGGTCGGCAAACAGCCAACAACCATCGTGCATGACGAGCAACCGCCCAAAGCCCGCCTGGACAAGATTGCCAGCCTTAAACCGGCGTTCCGCGAAGGCGGCACGGTGACGGCGGCCAACTCCAGTTCGATTTCCGACGGCGCCGCAGCGTTGCTGCTGATGCGCCAGAGCCAGGCGCACGCGCGTGGGCTCAAGCCGTTAGCCGTGATTCATGCGCACGCCGCCTTCGCCGATGAACCGGGGCTGTTCCCGGTGGCGCCGGTGGGGGCGATTCGCAAGCTGATGAACAAGACCGGCTGGCAACTCGATGAAGTCGACCTGTTTGAGATCAACGAAGCGTTCGCCGTGGTCAGCCTGGTGACCATGAGCACGCTGGAAATACCCCACAGCAAAGTCAACATTCACGGCGGCGCCTGCGCGCTGGGCCACCCGATCGGTGCCTCCGGCGCACGAATCCTCGTGACCTTGCTCTCGGCGTTGCGCCAGCAAGGCCTCAAGCGCGGGGTTGCCGCCATCTGCATCGGCGGCGGTGAAGCCACCGCCATGGCTGTTGAATGCCTGTATTAAGGACTCATCACAATGCTGCCGACTGACGAACACCTGCAAATCCGCGAAGCCGCACGGCAATTCGCGCAAGAGCGCCTCAAGCCGTTCGCTGCGCAATGGGACCGCGAGCACCGCTTCCCCAAAGAGGCCATCGCTGAAATGGCCGAACTGGGCTTTTTCGGCATGCTGGTGCCGGAACAGTGGGGCGGCTGCGACACCGGTTACCTGGCCTACGCCATGGCGCTGGAAGAAATCGCCGCGGGCGACGGCGCCTGCTCGACCATCATGAGCGTGCACAACTCGGTGGGCTGCGTGCCGATTCTGACTTTCGGCAACGAGCAGCAGAAACAGCAGTTCCTCACGCCGCTGGCGAGTGGCGCGATGCTCGGTGCCTTTGCATTGACCGAACCGCAAGCCGGCTCCGACGCCAGCAGCCTGAAGACCCGCGCGCGCCGTGACGGCGAGCATTACGTGCTCAACGGCTGTAAACAGTTCATCACCTCCGGGCAGAACGCCGGGGCGGTGATTGTGTTTGCGGTCACCGACCCGGCAGCCGGCAAACGCGGGATCAGCGCGTTTATCGTGCCCACCGATTCGCCGGGCTACACGGTCGCGCGGGTAGAAGACAAGCTGGGCCAGCACGCGTCGGACACCTGTCAGATTCTGTTTGAGGAACTGAGAGTGCCGCTGGCAAACCGTTTGGGCGAGGAGGGCGAAGGCTACAAGATCGCCCTGGCCAACCTTGAAGGTGGGCGCGTGGGCATTGCCGCGCAAGCGGTGGGCATGGCGCGCGCTGCGTTTGAAGCGGCGCGTGACTATGCGCGCGAGCGTGAAAGCTTCGGTAAAACCCTGATCGAACACCAGGCCGTGGCGTTCCGCCTGGCCGACATGGCCACGCAAATCGCCGTCGCCCGGCAAATGGTGCATTACGCCGCCGCGCTGCGTGACAGCGGTAAGCCAGCCTTGGTGGAAGCGTCGATGGCCAAGCTGTTCGCTTCGGAAATGGCCGAAAAAGTCTGCTCGGCTGCCTTGCAAACCTTGGGCGGTTACGGTTACCTGAGCGACTTCCCCTTGGAGCGGATCTACCGCGATGTGCGGGTCTGCCAGATTTACGAAGGCACCAGCGATATTCAGCGCATGGTCATCTCACGCAATCTTTAAGGAGCCGGAACATGAATTACGAGACTATTTTGCTCGAAGTACAGGGCCGCGTCGGGCTGATTACGCTTAATCGCCCGCAAGCCCTGAATGCCTTGAATGCGCAACTGGTCAGCGAGCTGAACCAGGCGCTGGACGGCCTGGAAGCCAACCCTGAAATCGGCTGTATCGTGTTGACCGGCTCGAAAAAGGCCTTCGCCGCCGGAGCCGACATCAAGGAAATGGCCGAGCTGACTTACCCGCAGATCTACCTGGACGACTTGTTCAGCGACAGCGACCGCGTGGCCAACCGCCGCAAGCCGATCATCGCGGCGGTCAACGGCTTCGCCTTGGGCGGCGGCTGTGAACTGGCGTTGATGTGCGACTTCATCCTGGCCGGTGACACGGCCAAGTTCGGCCAGCCCGAAATCAACCTCGGCGTGCTGCCGGGCATGGGCGGCACCCAACGTCTGACGCGTGCGGTGGGTAAGGCCAAGGCCATGGAGATGTGCCTGACCGGGCGGTTTATCGATGCGGTGGAGGCCGAGCGCAGCGGGATAGTGGCGCGGATCTTTGCGGCTGATGACTTGCTTGAAGAAGCGCTGAAAGTGGCCGCTGTGATTGCAAGCAAATCGGTGCCGATCAGCATGATGGTCAAGGAGAGCGTGAACCGCGCGTTTGAGGTGAGCTTGTCTGAAGGTGTGCGCTTTGAGCGCCGGGTGTTCCATGCGGCGTTTGCGACGCTGGATCAGAAGGAAGGCATGGCGGCGTTTGTGGCCAAGCGGCCGCCTGAGTTTAAAGACCAGTAAAGCGGGTTCGATGTGTGCTTTGGATTTTCGTACATATCCCGTATTTGGGTTATGGCTTATATCGGTTTCGCTCTTACAGCGAGTCACTTTTGAACAGCGCAAAAGTAACCAAAACGCTCTTGCCCCACCACTCGGTGCTCTTACAGCGAGTCACTTTTGAACAGCGCAAAAGTAACCAAAACGCTCTTGCCCCACCACTCGGTGCCTCGCTGTGGCTCGGCATGCCCGCCCGCAGGCTTGAATCCGTGGGCCGCCGCGATGGGCCATCCTTGGCCCAGCGCGGCTAACCCGGCGTCCTGCCGGG